>JBBRQX010000009.1:0-16246 GCA_038225745.1 Pseudanabaenales cyanobacterium
AGAGGAACTCGCCAAACGCGGCGATGAGATTTATGAAACTCAAGTGCGTCATCAAATCAAAGCAGAAAATTCCGACAAAATTTTAACGACGTTATCGTAATATCTGGATATGCTAATCCCCAATGCAGACAGTGCAATAGTTGATATTCGTAAATTGCGGGATTACTGCCTTAACTCAGAACACGATGACGGAAAACACAAAGCTCGTCTATTTTCCTCAATTCTTGGTATGACGGCTGAAAATGCAGACGAATTGAGACAAACATTGAGACAAACCTTGTTGGAAATTGTCAAAACCCATCAAGCTCAAATAGGAAAGCGAGATAGATTTGGACAGCGCTACACCATTGATTTTGCGATCGCATAGCAAAATAGAAATGCAACCCTTCGGAGTGGCTGGAGATGATAGATATGTTAACTAATGCCGTAAAACTTTTAGATGTAGTAGCTTTGACCGATGATCGCGCTGAAGATAACCTTTGGCGTGGACAAGTTGGAACCGTAGTTGAGATACTTGCTAACGGTCGTGCGTTTGAAGTCGAGTTTAGCGATCGCAACGGACGCACTTACGAATCTTTGGGATTATGTCCAGAAGAAATTATGCTCTTGCATTTTGAGAGAACCTTACCTGAAAAGAAAATGGAGCTAGTTTCAGCATAATGAAGAATTTGCGGCAGGATAAACTTTACAGTTAGAGAGGTAGTCATATAAAGTTACGCCGCATCACACCACTCGGCAAAGAAACCCTGACTATTCCCAATCAATACGAACTAGCAACTGGGACTTGTCAAGCACTCTTTCGGCAAGCTACGCGCTATATTCTCGAATCAGAACTATTTCCTTACTTCTACGATTGATTGTGAAATTTTGGACGGTAAGTTAGAGCAGTAAGATCCCATAAGTGGGATCTTACTGCTCTGATTTTTTGTTTACCTATATTCAGAGCTTTGAGCTACCTAGAACTAAAAAGGAGCTTTAATTTTTGGCTCTTTATAATCTAGCTCCTTCAGCTTTTTGAGAATACGGCTGAAATAATCCTGCATATAAGATTCCAGCGTAGTCATGTCTTCTTCTTGAAGATCGAAAATTTTATATATTTCCTTCATGTCAGCATTGATCGGAATGCCGCTAGCCAGAACTTCGGCGTAGGTCATCCGCTCAGCAAAGCTCCAACCAAATTCAAACCCAAGAGCGATGTTACGTGCAGAGCGTAATAAACCGAGGGGCATGTTCGCAGTTCTGCGAGTGCGTCCTGACATTCTTTCGCAAAGTTTGATGATTTCGCTGGGTTGCCATGCTTTGGGCCCCGCGATCGCAAAGGATTGGCGCTCGGTTTCTTTGACTGTCAAGGCGCGAACGGCAAACTTGGCAATGTCTTGAGTGTTCATGTAAGCGATCGGTGATGATTCGCCGCCAATCCAAATCGTTTGATTTTCGAGGATGGGGATCGCATATTCACCGATCAAGTTTTGGAAAAATCCACAGGGTTTGAGGATAGTGTAGTTGAGATCTGTGGAAGCAAGAAATTTTTCGGTACAATATTTGATGTCCATCAGTGGGACATTGGGATATTTCTCAGCATTGAGGATCGAGAAAAAGACAAAGCGTTGAACATTTGCACGTTCGGCTGCTTGGATCAGCGAAACTTTACCAAGCCAGTCAACATCGCTAATCCTTTGTGAACCAGTTGCGCGAGTTGTGGCTGCGTCAATAACTTCAGTTACCCCTTCGAGTGCATCGTCTATACTCTCACGATTATTAAGATTGCCTGCGACTAAGTCTGCGCCCCATTCTCTGAGGAAATTTGCTTTTTTGGGATAACGAACAAAACATTTAACTTTCAGCCCCCGATCTAGTGCGTGACGGGTGATTTGACGACCTAATGTACCTGTCGCACCAAAGATCAGTAAGCTCATAAAATTTTTTTATTAAATTGACTTTGTAAACATATATAAATCTATCAGATATTTGGTGACAACTTTTGATATGGATATTTACGATCGCTATATCTGGCTATAGACAGATAGCATATATGTTTAAGAAGACGCTGCATTTTATGCATCGTCGATATTTTTGTAACTAAATATTACAAAAAAAGCTGGATATCAAGAAGAATTATTGAGAACTATCTAAGAGATTTGTTTACTGCTGTAGGCTTAGAGATATTAATAAGTTTTCCTAATATTCAATATTTCAATAAAATGTATAAAAATTCAACCAAAGATCCTCTAGTTGCAGCAATTACAGCAGGTCTGGGTGCGGGTGCAGTTGCTTGCTTTAGTGTCAGCCAAGGTCAAAGTATTTTTGTGGCAGTTGGTGTAACTGTTTTTGCTACTACGGCTGCTCTAATTGCCGATCGCTTATTTTTTAATTGAAATATCATCTCTATCACCATATATATTAAGTTCAAAAAGCAGGGAAGAGCGCGAAACCACTCTTCCCTGCTTTTTGAGCTTATATGGTAAAAAATAATAAAAGCGTGCGAAGCACGCTTTTATTATTTTGAAATTGGACTGCTAAAAAATTGAGTACTGAACTAAAAAAATTTGTGATGTGGGGCAGCTATTGCGAAAACGTACTAGAAAAGCGCGTACCTTTTCGCCAAGCCCATCTTGATAATCTTCAGGCTTTGCATGATGTTGGGACATTATTAACAATTGGACCAACTCAAGATGTAACTAAGGTATTTGCGGTATATGTGGCAACTGATTTAGCGGCCGCGATACAGTTGGTTGAGTCCGATCCTTATTGGCAAAACGGGATTTGGACAGATTATGAAATCCATGAATGGATTCAGGTTTATTAAAAAGTAAAAGGGCGCAAAGCGCCCTTTTACTTTTCAGGATCGATATCTTTGATAGTGGGGCTAGCAGTAAAGTGATTAAAAAGAATTCGGCTAGTACCTGCGATCGGTGGGGCAATAATTGCGCCAACTACGCCAAAAAGTTCTGCTCCGACAATAATTGAAAGTAAAAGCTCGAAGGCATCAAGACTTAAATAGGGTGCTACGAACCAAGGTTGCAGGATAAAAGCTTCGATTTGTTGAAGGGCAAAGCAAATTAATAGGGCGATCGCCCCTCGATTAAAATCAACGCCCCATGCAGCGATAAAAATTGCGGCGAGGGCAACCAGTCCACCAATATAGGGGACAAGATTGGCGATCGCCACTAATAGCCCCAATGCGCCTGAGTAGGGAATTCCAAAAATAGAGAGGGTCAAATAGGTACAAAAACCCAGTAACCCCGAAGTACTAACCCGACCCACCACATAGGCTCCCCAACATCGGGTAATTGGTGGGATTAAAATTTCTACCTGTTCGCAAATCTGTTTAGAAAAAGGACGTAAACACCTTCGCACTAGACTATCGGAATTGATCACCATATATGCGGCGATAAACATGCTTAAAACACCAACCCCGATCGCATTCACAACTTGCAAAGTAAATACAAAAGTCTGGCTAACGATGTCTTTGCCAAAATTTTGAGCTTGATCAATCAATGGTTGTGTTTGCAAAATACGACTAAGTTGGTCTGGACTAAAATTTAAAGCCCCATCTTTCGGGATTTTAATTTGCTCTAAAAGGTTGGGTAATTTGATAAAAAATTGCCCCAGTTCTAACATGATCTGCGGTGCTGGGGCGATCGCTAAAACTACAACGATCAATAAAAATAAATAGAGGATCACCACGGCCCATACTCGATTTAAGCCAATTTGCCAGCGATTGACTTTAAATCGAAAACTAGCGATCTGCTCAACTATTGGCGTGATCGCACCTGCTAAGAACAAACTGGTCAGCAATAATTGCACCGTTTGTCGCAATCGAAAAGCGAGATAAATCGCAACGGCAATAATTGTAATCCGTTTGAGATATTTACTAAGATTCGACTTGCCATTTAACACAGTTGTGATTTTATCTCTGACTGATAGTTAGGTGAGAGAAGCGTGTCGCATCTACTTATAATTAACACACAAGATACTCAACCACTAAAAACTTCACATGAACTATGGGTATGAAGCGATCGCGATCGCGCGGCGTATTTTATTAGAACTATTTCGTACATACCGCACTCTGCTCCTATGGGCAATCTTCCCCATTTCCATGCTGTTGCTCAATGGCTTAGTCTTAGCGGAAGGCTCAAAAATCACAACCATCGAATCTTTTAAACTTGCGGCTCCTACGACATTAATCGGCTCAGCACTATTTTTCAGTTGTCTTGGTGGTACGATGTCAACAATTGTTTCTGAGCGCGAAAGTTTGACGATCAAACGTTTGCTAATTTCACCGATCAACGGGATTTCCTACTTTCTCGGAATTTTCTTTGCCTATGGTTCAATCGGGATCGGACAAACCCTAATCATTTATACAGTTGCTGCATTTTGGAAAGTACGCTTTAGCGGCTCGATCGCTTTAGGTATTTTCGTGATTTTGGCAAGTATTGGCTCCTATGTGGGGATGGGGTTTGTACTAGCGACGAAATTTGCGCGTAAGGTAGAAGATGTCAACTCTCTAGTTGCAGGAGTGGGTGTACCCCTGTTAATTTTAGGTGGAGCATTTTTTCCTACGACTTTTTTATCAAAAGATTTACTTTTGATTACCCAATTTAATCCTGTTTATCATATGAGCGAAGCATTTACTGCCCTCTCAACTGATAGCAAAACTCTCACTAGCCCTGATATGGTGCTGCATCTAAGATTTTTGGTTGGCTTTTTTGTGGTGGCGATCGCCTCAGGTTGGCTTGCTTACAAACGCATGTTACAAAACGAAAGCCATCTATAACTCAAAAAGACGACCAAAAAAGACACTTTTTGACCTTTTTTTTGACTTTAAGTTAGTTCGTCTAAATACAGTAAAAATTAATTGGCTTAGTAAGTGAAATAATAATGAAAAAAAAATGTGCAAAAACTAGCATTGGTATCGTTACTCAATTTTATCCGCCAGACTATGCCGCAACTGGGCAATTTGTATATGACTTAGCTGGTGCTTTGGCTCAAGAAGGATGCGATGTGAGTGTGTTTACTGGGATGCCAGGATATGCTTTTAGAAAAACAGATGTCAAAAATAAAGAACATGACAACGGGGTTTTTGTGCGGCGCACTGGCTCTATTCACCTCATGCCTAAGCGAATTCGCAACAAGGTTATTAGTAGTGTTTTATTTCTAGCCCGATGTCTAATTAAATTTCGGCATGAAGATATGCGCGGCTCACATTTAATTTTGACTTCTGCGCCACCATTTTTGGGACTAATTGGCTGGTTTTACAACAAAATTTTTGATCACACCTATAGCTGCATTATTTATGACATTTATCCTGAAGTTGCCGTGCGCCTCAATGTAGTCGCCGCCGATCATTGGATCGTCAAATTTTGGGAATTTGTAAATCATAAGGTTTGGGATAGAGCCGAATCATTGATTGTTTTGAGTGAGCCAATGAAGCAGTTACTGATTCAGAAACATAAACATCTTGCGGACAAGATCCACGTTATTCATAGTTGGGCTGATCCTAAATTTATTAGCCCGATCGCTAAATCCGAAAATTGGTTTGCCGAACAATATGGATTAACTGATTGCTTTGTTGTGCTTTATTCAGGTAATTTGGGGCGTTGCCATGATGCGGAAACTATCCTCAAATGCGCTCAGTTGTTGAGTAGTCGTGCTGATATCAAATTTGTATTGATTGGTAGTGGGGCGGGTTCACAAATTATTAAAGAAGCGATCGCATCAGGATCGTTAACAAACTTCCTGCAATTGCCTTACCAAGATCGCGAGACTTTACCATACTCGTTAACAGCGTGCGATCTCTCGCTAGTGAGTATTTTGCCTAATGTTGGCGATACGATCGCCCCCTCAAAAATGTATGGCATCCTAGCGGCGGGGAGACCTGTGGCAGTTATCTGCCCTGAGCATAGCTCTTTGCGAGAAATCGTCGATGAAGGAGATTGTGGTGCTTGTTTTGAGAATGGTGATGCTCAGGGACTTGCCGACTATATTTGCTGGCTTGAGTCGAATCCCCATATTCAAGAAAAGCTCGGTAAGAATGCTCGTAAATCTTTAGAGCTTAACTACACAATTGATCAAGCTATTCCCAAGTACATAGATGCTTTAGGACTGAGAGAGCAATGCCTATCACCTGTTGAGACAAATCAACCAAGCTTGCACAAAATTTAACCACTTTATGGTTTGCAGCACCATAGGTGCTGCAAACTTTAAAGTGATTAAACTATGCGACAAAAGCTTGCTCGATATAATTTTGCAAGCAAAAATTTGATTCTGTTCGCCTGACTAAAGCAACGTCAAATCGACAAGCAAGGGTCGCTAAGTGGGGATACTGACTCAAAAAAATAGATGCGGTTTTAACCAGTTTGGCTTGCTTTTTGGGCGTGATCGCCAAGCTACCGTCAGCATCCCAATTACGATCGCCTCTTGTCTTAACTTCGATAAATAATAACGATTGGCGATCGCAAGCAATCAAATCCAACTCTCCCCACCGACAGCGCCACTGAGTTTCTAAAATTTTCCAGCCATTAGCTTGCAAGAGTTGTGCCACCAATATCTCCCCGCGATCGCCTACTTCTTTTGTCATAAACTTAGTCTTAAAGCCCAGCTACTATAAAGATTATGAAAATTATAAATTTCACGTTACACAATTTTATCTTCAAAGCGATAAACATCTTGCTGTGCTTAATACTCACCCTGATAATCGCTGAGCCTGCTTTCGCCGATGTTTATGTAAAAGCATTTCTGCAAGGAGCCGACTTTTCGGGGCGATCGCTTCAAGGTTATCAGTTTAATGAGTCCGATCTACGAAATACCTCATTCGTCAATGCTGACGCGCAAGGAGTCAGTTTTTTTGCTGCCAATATGAAAGAATCCAATCTAACAGGTGCAAATCTTAGCTATAGCACCCTTGATAATGCACGTCTGGACAAGGCAAACTTAACCAATACCGTAATCCAAGGTTCATTCGCTTACGGCACTTCTTTTAATAATGTGATCATTGATGGCGCAGACTTCACCGACGTAGATTTACGCCCACCAGTTCGGAGAAAGCTTTGCCAATCTGCAAAGGGGCAGAATCCTGTGACTGGGAAATTGACTCGTGAGACCCTTGAATGTGAATAATTTTTGAGCTTTATGTCTTAACTTTACTGACAATTGCCAGATCTGTATTAACTTACCCTATCTTAGAGAGTATGATTCTGTATGTGTATAGCATAAGAATCCAGAAAAGCCATCTTTAAATGAATGGTTTGACCGCTATAAATACCGATATAAATAATTGATATCGGTGCTAACAATACTTGTTCTCATGACCGCTCTGCCTATCAATATATGCAGTTAAATGAAACTTCCAGTGACCTATCAAGTGGCAGACTATTACAAAGAAGCTTATTGCCACAAAGCTTACCCGTTTACCCTGGGCTAGATATTGCTGCGGAAGTTTGGACAGCCGTAGATCTTGGTGGCGACTATTATCAGTTTTTAGAACAATCAGGAACCTTAGCCGTAGCGATCGCTGATTCTTCGGGCAAATCTGTAGCGGGTGCGATCCATGCTGCTTTATTTAAAGGACAACTTGATGCATATGGGCAGCAAGGCAGGTTGCAAAATCCCACCTCCATGTTGAATTCTTTAAATCAACTACTCTGCAAAAGTGGTAGTGATGATGCAGTCGCCCTTGCCTATGGAGCGCTTGACCTAGTTAACTATGAACTGCATTTGGGTAATGCTGGCATTCCCGGCCCGTTGATTTATCGGGCTGAAACTAATACTTGTGAAGAGGTCGTCAACCCTGCGATCGCACTGGGGCGAATTGACAGTGCCGTCTATAAAGCCATGAAGCGATCGCTTAACGAAGGCGATGTTGTCGTCTTTTTTAGTGACGGACTATTTGAGGCAAGCAATCCATCGGGCGGCGAATTTGGCGAATCTGATGGCGATATTTCCCCACTACGCAAAACTGTCATTCAACTAGCGCCGTATTCAGCCATAGAAATCTTACAGGGACTAAAAACTACCCTCGACAAGTTTTCAGAACAAGAAATACCTGACGATGATATTTCAATCGTTGTCATCAAACTTGAGCAAAAGGTGCGCTTTTCAGAACTACGCAACTGTCCTTATCTGGAGGCTTTACAAGCATGGCAACGCTCAGAAGAAACCGATGAATCTTGCTTATTGAGAGGAACACGCCTTACCGAAGCATTGGCTTGGTCGGAAGGTCAGCAAGAATTACCCAGAATTGATGTCAACTTTCTCGAAGCGTCGCAAAGAATTAACGAACGCGAACAACTAATAGCAGCGAGGGCTGCCGATGCTGATCGACTCGAAAACCTAAGCCAAGAACTAGAAAAAAGCCTAGAGGCCGAGCGCCGTCAGCGTGTAATTGCGGAAATGGGAGAAATCAACGAAAAAATTGTCGCTCTAACAATTTCTTCAGAAGCGCTTTATCTTTCTAATAATCCTATTGAAGCGATGATCGCAGGCGTAATCGGCGGGATTCAACTCAAACGCTTAATAACCCAAGTTGATGAAAGCGCCCTTGAAAACCTCCGCGCCAATACCCAGATCCGCGCAATCACCGCCCTAGAGCAAGTTGTCTATGGAACTCATGAATTTAATCGTCTTGAGGGGCATGGATTTTGGGTTAATAAGGTCTGCTACTCTCGCGATAGTCGATTTATTGCCTCTGCTAGTAGCGATCGCACAATCAAAATTTGGGATGCATCAGGTGTTTTACGACAAACTTTGACCAGTCATACAAATTGGGTAACCAGTGTCGCCTTTAGTCCAAACGGGAACCTGCTGGTTTCTGGCAGCCGCGACAATATGATCAAGATCTGGCAACGCGATGCATCTACGGGAGATTTTGCTCCCCAGCCGATCGCCACAATCAGAGGTCATGAAGGACCAGTTTTAGATGTATGTTTCAGCCATGATGGTCAGATGATTGCCTCAGCAAGCGAAGATACGACAGTACGGCTATGGAAAAGTGACGGTACTGTGATTCGGACTTTACGAGGAGGTCACGATCGCTGGGTAACTTGCGTAGCTTTTCATCCCAACAGCAAATCTTTGGTTTCAGGTAGTGCCGATCGCAATCTGATTATTTGGAATACCCTTGGCGTACCGATCAGACATCTGCGTGGTCACGATAGCTTTGTTGAAAGTGTTGCCTATGCACCTAATGGCTTAGCGATCATTTCTGGTAGTCGCGATCGCACCGTCAAAATGTGGGGATCAGATGGAGCTTTAATCAAAACTTTTTATGGACATTCAGACAAAGTTTGGAGTGTAGCCTTTAGCCATGACAACCACACGATCGCCTCTAGTGGATTTGATCGCACAATTCGAGTTTGGGATATAGAGCAAGGCTTACAGCATACATTTCAAGGACATGGTGATGTCGTGCATAGTATCGCCTTTAGTCCAGATGGCAAAACCTTCGCTTCTGCCAGCCGCGATACCACCGTAAAGCTTTGGGCAATTCGAGGGACACCTTTACGAACTTTAATGGGGCATATGGATGAAGTTTTTTGTGTGGCAGTCAGCCCCGACTCTAAATTTTTAGCATCTACCTGCAAAGACAAAACAGTCAACCTTTGGAATGCTAATGGCACTCTTGAATGTGTTTTAGAAGGGCATAACGATAAAGTTAACTGTGTCACTTTCAGCCCCGACAGTTCCACGATCCTCACCGCCGCCGCCGATGCCAGCATCAAAATGTGGCGAACTGATGGAACCCTAATTGACACAATTAGCGCCCATCGTGCCGAAATTTATAAAGTTGTCTACCGTTGCGACGGTCAGGTTTTTGCCTCTTGTAGTGCTGATGGTACTGTCCGAGTTTGGAGCGCCGATGGCAAATGGTTGCAAACCTTAACAGGTCACACTGCTGAAGTATATAGCATCGATTTTGCCCCAGATGGCAGTATGCTTGCATCTGCAAGTAAAGATAAACTGATTAATCTCTGGAGTTGGGACGGTACGCTCCTCGAAACTTTAGATGGACATAGCGCTGAAGTCTATACAGTCTCTTTTAGTCCTAATGGCACGACAATCGCCAGTGGCAGCATGGATCAGAGTGTGAAACTCTGGAGTATTGAAGGACAATTAATTAAAACCTTAAACGGGCATAGCGCCGAAGTTACCAGCGTATGTTTTAGTCCTGATGGCAAGTCGATTGTCTCGGCTAGTGAAGATTCGACAATTCAGTTTTGGAGTGGCGAAGGTACGCTTTTGCGAACCTTCAATGGACATCAAGGCCCTGTGCGAAGTGTCTGTTTTAGTCCAAATGGCAAAATTTTGATTTCAGCAGGTGAAGATCGCAAAATTATTATGTGGAATCTCGATCTCGAAAATCTATTAATGCGTGGCTGCCAATGGTTGCAGGAATATTTAAGAACAAATATTAATGTGTCTAAAGAAGATAAACGTATCTGTCTAGGTGGCTGTGGCTGGCTCTACAAATATCTTAAATCTACTCCACCTTCCTAGATACAATGCCAACAAAATAGCCTCGCTAAGCGAGGCTTTTTTGTTGGTATACAAAGAACTATTTGAGAATCTTGCTCACAACACCCGAGCCAACGGTACGACCGCCTTCACGAATAGCAAAACGCATTTTATCTTCGATCGCGATCGGGTTGATCAGCTCAACCGTCATCTTGATGCGATCGCCAGGCATAACCATTTCAGCTTCACTACCATCATCGGCAGTGAATGCAACAATTGTTCCAGTTACGTCGGTTGTACGCACATAAAACTGAGGACGATAACCAGGGAAGAAAGGAGTCTTACGACCGCCTTCTTTTTCGGTCAAGATGTAAACTTCACCCTCAAACTGAGTATGAGGATTGATCGACTTAGGCTTAGCCAAAACCATACCGCGTTCGATGTCAGCCTTCTGAAGACCACGCAACAACAGCCCCGCATTGTCACCAGCCATACCTTCATCCAAGCTCTTCTTGAACATTTCAATACCAGTAACTACAGTGCTACGAGTATCAGTAATACCAACAAGTTCAACGTTGTCACCAACTTTGACCTTACCGCGCTCAATCCGACCAGTCGCAACCGTACCACGACCAGTGATCGAGAACACGTCTTCAACTGCCATCAAGAAAGGCTTGTCAATATCACGCTCTGGAGTAGGGATGTAAGAGTCAACTGTATCCATCAGAGTCCAAATCTTATCAACCCAAGTATCTTCACCACGTTGGATTTTAGGGCCTTTAGTCATAATTTCGACTGCTTTCAGAGCCGAGCCACGAGTGATTGGGATATTGTCGCCATCAAAATCGTAGGAAGAAAGCAACTCACGAACTTCCATCTCAACTAGCTCAACTAGCTCTTCTTCACCTTCCATCTGGTCTTCTTTATTCAAGAAAACTACGAGTTGAGGTACACCCACCTGACGAGCAAGCAAGATGTGTTCGCGGGTCTGAGGCTCAGGGCCATCCGCAGCCGATACGAGCAGAATTCCTCCGTCCATCTGCGCTGCACCAGTGATCATGTTCTTGACATAGTCAGCATGTCCGGGGCAATCAACGTGAGCATAGTGACGCTCAACAGTTTGATACTCAACGTGAGCCGTATTAATGGTAATACCACGAGCTTTTTCTTCAGGTGCAGCATCGATTTGGTCGTATGCTTTGGCTGTTGCTCCACCTGCGGCTGCCAAAGTCATCGTGATTGCAGCAGTTAAAGTGGTTTTGCCGTGATCAACGTGACCGATAGTGCCGATGTTGACGTGGGGTTTGGTTCTCTCAAATTTAGCGCGTGCCATTTTTTCGTAATTATCCTTAGTTTTGGTAATTATTACTCTAGTTTATAGAGTATTTATAGATTATTTACAGAGTAATTTGAAGGACTACTCTTTGCCCTTGTTTTTGGCGATGATCGCTTCAGCCACATTGCGCGGTACTTCTTCATAATGGCTAAATTCCATCGAGAAGATACCCCGACCCTGAGTCTTAGAGCGAATGTCCGTAGCATAGCCAAACATAGCAGCCAAAGGAACCTTTGACTCTACTTTGGAAATACCTTGTTCATCAGTTTCCATGCTCTCGATTTGACCACGACGGGAGTTGAGGTCACCGATCACATCGCCCACATAAGCTTCAGGTACTTCTACAGCAACTTTCATCATTGGTTCCAGCAAGACGGGACCAGCTTTCATTACCGCTTCTTTGATCGCCATAGAGCCAGCAATTTTAAAAGCCATTTCCGAAGAGTCAACGTCATGGAAAGAACCATGAATGAGGGTTGCTCTAAGGTCAATCACGGGGTATCCCGCTAGAATTCCTGATTCGCAGGCTTCTTTCATACCTTGCTCAGCAGGTTTGATGAATTCCTTGGGAATCACACCACCCACGATTTTTGAGACAAATTCAAATCCAGTACCAGGTTCGGTAGGCTCCAAATTGATCACAACATGACCGTACTGCCCCTTACCACCACTCTGACGTGCAAACTTACCTTCAATGTCTTTGACGGGTCTGCGAACAGTCTCACGATAAGCAACTTGAGGTGCGCCCACATTAGCTTCGACTTTAAATTCGCGCATCATACGGTCAACGAGAATTTCAAGGTGAAGCTCGCCCATACCCGAAATAACAGTTTGGTTTGTCTCTGGATCGACCATGACCCGGAAGGTAGGATCTTCTTCAGAGAGAGCTTGTAAAGCCTTGGATAATTTTTCCATATCCTGCTTGGTCTTCGGCTCAACGGCAACCGAGATTACAGGCTCAGGAATAAATAGAGTCTCAAGGATAATTGGCGCATTATCGTCACAAAGAGTGTCACCTGTGAATGTGTCTTTGAGTCCTAAAATCGCACCCAAATCTCCAGCTCTCAGTTCGTCAACTTCTTCGCGATCGTCAGCTTTCAAGACGATTAAGCGCGAGATGCGTTCTTTTTTGTTTTTGCTAGCGTTTAGCGCGTAAGAACCTTTTTTGAGGGTTCCCGAATAAACGCGCACAAAAGTGAGACGACCATAAGGATCAGACATGATCTTGAAGGCTAGTGCCGAGAAAGGCGCATCATCTTTAGCTTCGCGAAGTTCTTCATTACCATTGGGAAGCAAGCCAGTTACTGGTTTGACATCGCTAGGTGCAGGAAGATAATCGATGACGGCATCTAGTAAGAGTTGTACGCCTTTATTTTTAAAAGCAGAACCACAAACAAGAGGCACGATGACGCTGTTTAATGTGCCTTTACGCAGCCCAGCTTTAATTTCGTCTTCGGTAAATTCTTCGCCATTGAGGTATTTGTCCATCAATGCGTCATCAGCATCAGCGACTGATTCGATCAGCTTGACCCGAAATTCGTTGGCTCTTTCGAGGACTTCTTCAGGAATATCGATTTCTTCAATATCTTTACCCAATTCATCTTTGTAGATGTAGGCTCGCATCTTTACAAGATCGACAATACCTCTTAAGTCAGCTTCGCTACCAATAGGAATTTGGATCGGTACGGCATTAGAGCGTAAGCGATCGCGTATTTGAGCATAGACTTTATAAAAGTCAGCACCTGTACGATCCATTTTGTTAACGAATACGAGGCGAGGTACTTTATAGCGATCGGCTTGTCTCCAGACTGTCTCTGACTGAGGCTGTACACCACCGACAGAGCAGAACACGGCAACTACGCCATCAAGTACACGCATAGAACGCTCAACTTCAATTGTGAAGTCTACGTGTCCTGGGGTGTCAATGATGTTGATGCGGTGATCTTTCCAGTTGGTGGTGATCGCTGCTGCTGTAATGGTGATACCACGTTCGCGTTCTTGCACCATCCAATCGGTTACGGCTGTTCCATCATGGACTTCGCCAATTTTATGAACAACACCAGAATAAAACAAGATTCGTTCAGTTGTGGTGGTCTTACCTGCATCAATGTGCGCGGCAATTCCTATGTTGCGTATTTTATCTAAGGCAATAGTTCGTGCCACGATAGGTTCCTCTTATTTGTCAGGAATTGAAAAGTTATATTAAGAATAGTATAGTGGGGTGCTGGCAAAACATTGTTTTGCGAGTGCATTAGACTCAGAGAGTAAGATCTACTCTTAATAGCGATAGTGAGCAAATGCTTTGTTTGCTTCTGCCATTTTGTGGGTTTCTTCGCGCTTGCGAATGGTTTGACCAGTCTCATTGGCGGCATCCATCAATTCGTTAGCCAATTTTGTAACCATGCTACGTCCAGCACGAGCACGAGAATATTGAACTAACCAACGCAATGCTAGGGCAACACCGCGATCAGTACGCACTTCCATTGGCACTTGGTATGTCGCACCACCAACACGGCGAGCCTTAACTTCGACCAGTGGGGTGGCATTACGAATTGCCCGATCAAATACTTCTAGAGGAGGATTGCCTGTGCGTTCGCCAATAGTATCTAGAGCTTTGTAAACAATGTGAGAAGCGACAGAATACTTACCGCGTGACATTACACGACGGGTAAGCATAGTGATGAGGCGGCTGTTATAAACCGAGTCGGCGGGGGTTACGCGCTTTGTGGCTTTCGTTCTACGGGACATTTCAGTATTAAATTCACCTTATAAAATGAATTGCTAATTTTACGAATTGCTAATTTGGCGACTGGGCTACTAGGTAGCCCTTTGGATAATTCTTACTTCTTCTTCTTGCCAGTGGTTGCGGCGGCTTGACCTGGCTTGGGTCGTTTTGCACCATACTTGGAGCGTGCTTGCTTACGATCTTTTACGCCTGAAGTATCGAGGGTTCCGCGAATGATGTGGTAGCGTACACCTGGTAAATCTTTTACACGACCGCCTCTAATCATCACAACGGAGTGTTCTTGGAGATTATGCCCAACCCCAGGGATGTATGCGGTGACTTCAAATCCAGAAGTCAAACGTACTCTGGCTACTTTTCTAAGTGCAGAGTTGGGTTTTTTAGGTGTTGTAGTGTAAACGCGCGTACATACTCCCCTGCGTTGAGGGCAACTTTTTAGGGCAGGAGACTTTGTTTTGGTGATTATGGTCTTGCGCTCACCGCGAATGAGCTGTTGGATCGTGGGCATAAGTGATGATTTGGTGTATCTGCGGCTGTGTATTCTAATCAACAGCACATAACTATAGCAAAGTGTGTCTTACAAAGTCAATTGCAATAACTTGATAAGCTTTATTATGTTTATGTCGGCTGTGGCGATCGCTGTTTTTTTAATGTAGAGCGACTAGAGAAAATGAAATATGGATAAAGGTTTAGATAAAAACTAACGATAGTTCACAATTCTGGCAAAGCCTGATGGGTCAAGACTTGCTCCGCCAACTAGCACACCATCGATTTCAGGTTGCGCCATGATTTCGTCAATATTGTCAGCTTTGACTGAACCACCGTACTGAATTGTAACGTCGCGATTCATCAGCTTACTACGAATTAGTCCAATTACGCGATTAGCTTCGCTAGATGCACAGGTCATACCTGTACCGATCGCCCAAATTGGTTCGTAGGCAATGATCAAATTATTTTGGTCAATATCGATAAGATCGGCGGCAAGTTGTGAAAAAATCCAAGACTCTGTCTCATTAGCGTCGCGTTGTTGCTTGCTTTCGCCAACGCAAAGAATGGGGGTCAGTCCATGAGCTTGTGCAGATTTAAGTCTTTTGTTAACTGTTTCATCAGTTTCGCCGAAGAACTGACGGCGTTCACTATGTCCGATGATCACATATTTGATACCGATCTCGACTAGCATCGGCGCAGAAATTTCGCCTGTAAATGCGCCGTTTTCTGCCCAATGGACATTTTGAGCGCCAATACTAAGGTTTGCTTGACCGATCGCTGGCACGACTGTTTGTAAAATCGCCAGATCTGTATAGGGTACGCAAATAAGGATTTGCCGATCGGCGATCGCCGATTGAGGAGCGGTGGCTCTGAGGTGGGCGGGAAATTCTGAGAAAAATGTTTTGGCTTCAGACTGGGTTTTATACATTTTCCAGTTGCCAGCGATGACGATTTTACGCAATGCTCGTTTACCCTTGATTTAAGATCATGAAAATATTGTTATTTATTTTACCGAATAACGGACTCATTACAGCGCTTTGCGCCGTTATAAAACCCAGAAAAGATTTTGAAAGTGCCGCGAAGCGGCACTTTCAAAATCTTTTCTGTACTACTCAAAGCCTCAACAGGCTGTAATGGCAAAGGTGTTTGTGAAGCGATCGCCTTTCCCATTTTCTAAAAATTTGCCCCAAGACTGAATGAGTCTAGCAGAAGGCTGCTAGACTCAT
>JBBRQX010000010.1:0-15822 GCA_038225745.1 Pseudanabaenales cyanobacterium
CTGAAGAAGAAGCAAGTTGAAAAAGTTCAAGCTGCGGAAATGAACTTCTAAAAAAGCCCGAAATTTGTAGCTCACGCGCAGCGTGAGCTACAAATTTCGGATTCTAGAAAAACATTAAAAAAATCAGGAAATAGCTCAGCTATTTCCTGATTTTTTTAATGTTTTTTTGGGCGATCGCCTAACACTACGACTTAAATATTTGTGATAGTACGGTAGGATAAACAAGGACTCTACGCGATCGCCCCTAGAATGAATCGTAAATTTTGGATTATTGCCCTCATTTCTTTTATTAACTCACTGAGTTTTACGATTATCATCCCTGTTTTATACCAATATGGTAGACAGTTTAAGTTAGATGATTTTCAGACCAGTTTACTATTCGCGATTTTTGCGATCGGGCAATTTTTTGCGACACCGATCATCGGTAAACTTAGCGATCGCTTTGGACGCAAGCCATTATTAATCATCAGTTTAGCAGGGACAGTCGTTGCAAATTTAATGGCAGGAAGTGCCGCGAGTGCCGCAGTTTTATTTTTTGCGAGATTTCTGGATGGGATTACGGGCGGTAATGCTTCGGTTGCTCAAGCTGTAATTTCTGATGTCACCACGCCTGAGACTCGCGCTAAAGCCTTTGGCATTAATGGAGCCGCCTTTGGAATGGGATTTATTATTGGCCCCGCGGTTAGTTTACTTGCCCAAAAAGCCGCACTCAATACACCTTTAGGCGAATCTTTTGGCGCTTCCTTTTTAGTGTCAAGCGCGATCGCGGCGATCGCCTTATTTTTGACTATTTTCTTTTTGCCAGAAACACTTAAAACCAAAGCCGAGAAAGCCCAAAATATATTTGATATCGGCTTAGACAAACTGATTACAGGCTTATTTTTACCCAAGATCGGCATTTTACTAATTATTAATTTTCTGACAGGGCTTACATTCACGCTGTTTACATTCGCTTTTCAGCCTTACTTTTTGATCGTTCTCAAACAAAATAGCGACGGTCTAGCGCTGATGTTTCTTTTGTTTGGAGTGCTAGCTGTAATTATGCAAACCCTAGGCATTTCCAAACTAATCAAACGTTTTCAACTAGTCCAAATTATGTTTATGGGGTTGTTTATCCGTAGTCTTTCCTTTGTTTTGATGCCGATTTGGCAAGATATCCATTACTTTATCGCTGTTTGTATTCTATTTTCATTACTAAATTCCGTCGTCCAACCAATGATTAGCGCCCTAATTTCTCTCAATGCTAGTCCCGAAGATCAAGGAACGATATTAGGGATTAATTCTTCTTATCTGAGTATATCCAACGCTTTTGGCCCCATTATCGCAGGTTTATTAGTCAATGAATCTAATCCTAATTCTTATGGTTATCCACTTTATTTAGCGGGAATTTGTACATTCATCATCTTGATTTTTGCATTTATAAAACGTGAAAGCTATGCTGCCAATCTGTCCGATCGCTAGCATGGGGAGAAACAAATGGTAGTTTCACTCTACAGCTTTTTGGGTTTTGGGTTTAATTATGCTTGCCTACTTATAAGCTGTAGGATTAGTCTAGGCTAACCTCACATCTTCTATAAATTCATTGAGGTTTTATAAGTTTTGATTGCAACTACATCCTCAAGCTTTGTCGCCTCTGATTTTCCTGCTATTTGTGGAAATGAGGAAGTAATTCAACTCGCCGTACAGGGTGATGCACCTATATTTCTAGATAATAATCTTCGCCTCGAAGAGATTACTTCAGCATTTGCCTGTGCATTACACATGCACCAGCCCACGATTCCCGCAGGCGCAAATGGAGCGCTGATTTGTAACCTTCAGCACATGTTTGAACATCAAGGTGAAGGTGATAATCATAATGCTTCCGTGTTTGCGTGGTGCTATAGCCGTATGGGAGATTTCATTCCTCAATTAGTCGCACAGGGCTGCAATCCTCGAATTATGCTGGACTATTCAGGAAATTTGCTCTGGGGTTTGCAACAGATGCAACGCCATGATGTTTTGGATAATCTCAAAAAAATAACTTGCGATCGCCAATATCAGCCTTATGTGGAATGGCTCGGCACGATGTGGAGTCACGCCGTAATTCCATCTACACCGATTCCTGATATTAAGTTACAGATTCAAGCATGGCAAAGTCATTTTGCTTCTATCTTTGGCATCGATGCCCTGAAGCGGGTTAAAGGTTTCTCGCCGCCAGAAATGCATCTTCCTAATCATCCTGATACGCTCTATGAATATATCAAAGCCCTCAAAGAATGCGGCTATCGCTGGCTCATGGTGCAAGAACATTCGGTGGAACAACTTGATGGTTCGGGGCTGATTCAAGATCAAAAATATGTGCCAAACCGTTTAGTCGCCATGAACTCCAAAGGCGAATCAATTAGTATTACGGCGCTAATTAAAACCCAAGGTTCTGATACAAAACTGGTTGCCCAAATGCAGCCATATCATGAGGCGAAAGGACGAGCTAAACAGATGCTTGGCAATATCTCTGTTCCAGCGCTGGTTACGCAAATTGCCGACGGCGAAAATGGTGGCGTGATGATGAATGAGTTTCCGCGTGATTATCCGTTGGTATGGGATCAACTGAAAAATAATGGTCGTGGGACGGCGGGAGTCGTGGGACTAAATGGAACTGAATATCTAGAAATGATCGAAGCGGCTGGTGTCAGCTCGCTTGATTATCCAGTTATTCAGGCAGTGCAGCAGAATAAGGTCTGGAACCAAGTTAATCCAAGTGGCGATCGCCAAAATCTGAACACCGAAGCCGTTGAACGTGTAATTACTGAACTTAAAAAAACTGATCATCAATTCCATATGGACGGAGCATCATGGACAAATAGTATGAGTTGGGTGCGCGGCTACGAGAATGTACTCGAACCGATGAATAAACTCAGCGCTAAGTTCCATGAAAAATATGACGCATTGGTGGCGCAAGATTCTGCAACTACGAAGCGATCGGACTATCAGCAAGCCCTGCTCTATAACCTCCTAGTCCAAACTAGTTGCTTCCGTTATTGGGGACAGGGAACTTGGACAGACTATGCTCGCGAATTATATCGACGTGGTGAAGCTTTGTAACTTGGGCATTTAGAGAGGTGCTAAAAACTCCAAAACTTGGCTGGGTTGCTATAGTATCGATAATACTCTGAATTATTTGATAAAGTTTGTTAAGTAGTCGGGTTAAGCAATCCATAAGCAGATTTTAGTAATGACACCATGCTAGAGACGGTAAATGAAGTTGAGCAATCAAAGGATTTGTCGGCACAAGCCATTGAGGATATAGGTAAATCCGCGATCGCCATTGTTGATTCCCCAGTTGATCCCACAATTGTCGAGGACGAACTCGAGGCGATCGATGATGTCGAGATGTCACTGTTTGATCATCTTGAGGAATTTCGATCGCGTATTTTATATGCCTTGGTTGCCGTGATTGTCGGCGTGATCGGCTGCTTTGCATTTGTTAACAAAATTGTCGCCCTGTTAGAAATCCCAGCCCAAGGCGTGAAATTTTTACAGCTTGCGCCTGGAGAATATTTCTTTGTATCGATTAAGGTCGCTGGCTATAGTGGCTTACTAGTCGCCAGCCCTGCGATTTTGTACCAAATTGTTAGCTTCATCTTGCCCGGACTCACGCGCAAAGAAAAACGCGCGATCGCGCCAATTGTGTTTGGCTCTAGCATTTTGTTTGCGCTTGGCATTGTATTTGCCTATGAGTTGCTGATTCCCGCCGCCCTCAATTTCTTCATCAGCTATGGTGGCGATGTAGTCGAGCAGTTTTGGTCAATTGATCGCTATTTTGAGTTTGTATTGCTACTGTTATTCAGCACTGGCTTAGCCTTCCAGATTCCTGTAATTCAAGCCTTGTTAGCAATGACAGGGATTGTCAACTCTGCCAAAATGCTCGCGGGTTGGCGCTATGTTGTGCTTGGGGCAGTGATTCTCGGTGCAGTGCTAACACCTTCCACCGATCCCATGACTCAAAGCTTATTAGCAGGTGCTGTGGCTATTTTGTACTTTGGGGGCATTTTCATAGTTAAGGCGATGGGTAAATAAAAAATTAGAATACGCCGACGGCGTACTCTAATTAAAATCAAAAAATAATCTCCACCGATATTGTTAATATAATTTAGCTAAATATAGTTTTTCTAGATGCAAGACAGTTTAAATCTCGCTTTTGAGAATGGATCTGTAGCGCAGGTCATGCGAATTGAGCATGAGTCTGACCTGTCCGCAGGGCTGAATACTTTGGGTTTGCTAGGAAATCGTCCAGTACTTGTAGTAATTGGGGGAGCGAGTTTACTGAATGAAGAAGATTTTGCGCGATTGCAGCAATTATTTGTCGAGGTTTTAGCGCCGATCGCTCAGGATTTGGGTTGTTATGCGATCGATGGTGGCACGGATGCTGGTGTGATGCGTCTGATGGGACATGCCAGAGAAAAAACAGGTTTTGATTTTCCTTTGATTGGGGTGTCACCGATGGGATTAGTTAAACTGCCGAATGTTCC
This sequence comes from Pseudanabaenales cyanobacterium, assembly GCA_038225745.1. Taxonomy (GTDB): domain Bacteria; phylum Cyanobacteriota; class Cyanobacteriia; order Pseudanabaenales; family Pseudanabaenaceae; genus Pseudanabaena. The sequence continues at coordinate 4,509 of JBBRQX010000010.1, forward strand.
AAATTCAGAATCAGAAGCTGCTTTTTTAGAGCCGCATCATACGCATTTTATTTTGGTGTCAGGCAATCAATGGGGGAATGAGTCGCCTTGGTTAGCGAAAATCGCGAAGCAGTTAGCAGGAAATCATCCATCGGTGACAATTTTGATTAATGGCGGGGCGATCGCCTTGGTAGATGCTCAAGAAAATTTTAAAGTTGGTCGTCCGATTGTGGCGATCGCAGGTAGTGGCAGGCTAGCTGATGAAATTGCAACGGCGATTCGCCATCCAGAGCAGGAAAAACGGGAGCAAATCTCTTTATTGCTGCAAGAGGGTGAATTAATGGTTTTTGATATGTCGGAGCCGCTTTCGCAATTAGAAAATGTATTAAGACAGAAGTTGTCGGGATAAAAATTTGATGGTAGCACCTGAACAATCACCAGAATTAATTCCAGCGAATAAGCTTAATCGATTACTATTAGAAAATGCTTGGCGACTTTTTTGTATTTATGATCGCACATCAATCGACACTCAGAAGCGCTTCCTACGCTTTCGCACAGCTATTTTAGGTTTGGTAGTAGCGGCAACAACTTTGGCGGTTCTCAAATCTACGTTTTGGAGTGGTATTGCGGCAGTAAAAAATATCACGGATGTTTTTACTAGATGGGATGGTTTTCTGTATGGGTTGGTGGTGATTACACCAATTTTGGTGAGTGTATTGCTGGTGGCTTCGGTGAAGTTTGATCGCGGCATGAATTGGGTATTGTTACGCGCAAGTGCGGAAGTAATCAAAAAGGAAATCTATTGCTATCGCACGATTGGGATTTGGTTAGCGCAGGATGCGGATATGAGTTTGGCGCAAGCGATTCAGGTAGTGGGCGATCGCTTGATGAAGACGCAAGTAAACAGGTCGAGTTTTGCTCTTAGTAAAAGCTTGGAGATAGGCAGTGCAGATTTGGTTGAAGCAGTTAAAAATGGAATTAGTCGTAGTGATGTCGATCCTTTTTCGCAGTTATCAGTTCAGCAATACATCGACTATCGCTTAGTCGATCAACTAAGTTGGTATCGCCGTAAGACGGTAGTTCTTGATCGCCAATGGGAAAAATATCAATGGCTGATTTATGTTTTTGGTGGTTTGGGAACGTTCTTGGCGGCAACAGGAGTCGATCTCTGGATTGCCGTTACCAATGCGATCGCTTCAGCGTTAACGAGTTTTCTGGACTTCAAGCAATTGGATACGACCTTAGTTTCCTATAATCAAGCGGCTTGCAATTTGGAGAGTCTGCTCTGTTGGTGGCACGCTTTGTCCGATACTGCAAGGCAGGATCAAGGAAACATCAAAAAGTTGGTATTGAATACGGAAAAGGTAATCGAAGTGGCGACGAGTAGTTGGGTGCAGGAAATGAGTGAGGCTTTGACAAAGCTCTATAAGGAAGATGAGAAGGAGCCACCATCGGGCGATCGCGATGATAGTGGAAGTGATAATATTCAAGACAAGTAGGCTAAACCCAAAAAGCTGTAACGCTCCCTGCGCGTGCGCTAGAGCTTTTTGGGTTTTAAGGGTTATCAGTAAATGCGATCGCGCTTTATTTTTTTAGACATAGAGATGAGATAATTTTTTCTAGACGTGACTTTCGGGATAATATTCTTTATGTCTGATGTATTTATATCTTATTCACGTAAAGATCAAGAGTTTGTGCACAAGCTCAACGATGCGCTTAAACTAAAGGCGCGAGAATCGTGGGTAGATTGGGAGCAGATCAGGATTGCTGAGGATTGGTGGCGCAAGATCCAAGAGGCGATCGCCGCTACGGATACCTTTATATTTGTGATTACAACCGATTCGCTGGCTTCGGATATCTGTCGCGATGAGGTGGATTATGCGTCGAGTTTGAATAAGCGGATCGTGCCGATCTTGAGAGTTGCGGTGTCTAAGGAACAGGTTGCCACGATGCACCATGCTTTAGCGACACATAATTGGCTTTATTTTCAAGAAACTAATGATTTTGACAAGGTGTTTGAGGATTTGCTAGAGGCAATCGATACTGATCCTGTGCATACTAAGGAGCATACTCGACTGTTGGTAAGGGCGATCGAGTGGGATAGTGAGCAAAAGGATGATTTTTTATTGCGTGGATCTGTGCTTGATGAGGCGGAGCAGTGGTTGGCAGAGGTTGGGGAGAAGAAGCCTCTGCCGACAAAGTTGCAGGTTACTTTTATTGAGAATAGTCGCAAGGTGGAGAATGCGAATCTGCAAGCGATTCAAATTCTGAAGGATGCAAAGCTGCAAGCTTCGCGTCAGGTTAAGTTTGGGTCGGCAGTATTGACGGGGACTTTATTGTTGGCTTTGGCTGGTGGCGTGTGGGCTTCTCGGTTTGCGCTAGATGAAAAATTGAAAGCGGATGGTGCTAAAACTGAAGCTGAGCAGTCCAAACAACAAGCAAAAGAATCGGAAAGAATAGCGCTAGAGCGAACTAAGGAATCGGAGCAAACCGCTAAGGATGCTGAGGTAAAAACAAAGAAGGCGGATGCAGAGCGAAAAAAGGCAAATGATGAGAAGGAAAAAGCCAATACCGATGTTGTCAAGGCTAAGGAAGAATTGAGCAAGCAAGAAGCGGAGGCGAAGGCAAAGATTTTGGAGGCTGAGGAACAGCTAAAAAATGCTGAAACTGGCACAAAGGAAGCAGAAGAAAAACGGCAGAAAGCGGAAAAGCAAATTGCTTTGGCTAAGGTGAAGCTAAGAAGTATTGATGCAAAATTTAACTTTTTGGATAATCGTGGGATTGAATCGCTGTTAATTGCCTTGGATGCGGGATATAAGCTCAAGCAGATTGCCGATGAATCAACGGATTGGCAAGAAATCAGACAAGATGTATTACCAAATTTGCAAATAGGGGTTTATCGAGTACCAGAGCAGAATCGCTTGAAAGGGCATACAGCTACTGTCAATAGTGCAAATTTCAGCCCCGATGGCAGCAAAATTGTCACCGCTTCCGATGACAAAACGGCGCGGGTGTGGGATGTGAAGGGAAATCTCATCGCCGATCTAAAAGGGCATACAGATACTGTCAATAGTGCGAATTTCAGCCCCGATGGCAGCAAAATTGTCACCGCTTCCTCTGACAGCACGGCGCGGGTGTGGAATAGCGTTGAAACCGATTTCGATCGCCTATTAAGCCTCGGTTGTCAGAAGTTACAGGACTACCTCACCACCAACCCCAACGCGACCAATGGCGATCGCGCAATGTGCGGCATTGAGGCAAAGAAAAAAGTCTGAATCACGGATTTGACGGATTATGGGATTACACAGATTTTTGATTTTTCAATCTGTTACGTTTTTGTCACATCCAAAAAAATCAGCGAAATCCTTAAATCCGCTTAATCCGTGATTCAGACCTTATATTGTCCCTACGTCGTCAGGTTCGGGCGAAGCATTACCAAATAGAGAGAACCTGAAAATTTATAAATTGTGGTGGTAATGCTTCGCCCCTAAAGGGTCATTTGTGATTTTGATGTTTTTTATTTTTTTTGCGTAAAAACAAATATTTGGCAAATAATTTAGCAAATGCGATAATTTACCTAATAAAAGTTAGAAAACAGAAATTTGCCCATGCCAACCCTATCCATGTTTTATGGCATCATCATCCGAATGTATTATTTCGACAACCAACAGCACAACCTCCCGCATATTCATGCAGAATATGGCGACTCAAAAGCAGTATTCAGTCTAGCCGAAGGCGAATTACTAGCAGGAGAACTACCCAAAAACAAACGCAAACTCGTCGAAGCATGGATTGAAATTCATAGAGAAGAACTCATCGCAGATTGGCAACTAGCAGTTAACGGTCAAGAACCTTTCAGAATCGATCCTTTAAAATAATAGAAATGATTATGAATCCTTACATCAAAAAAGTTGAACCACTAGACAATCATTGCTTAATGCTGTGGTTTGAAAACGGCGAACAAAAAATCTTCGATCTAAAGCCCTACCTCAATAAAGGAATATTTAGCCAATTGAAAAGCCTCTCACTATTCGCTTCAGTGCGAGTTGTAGCAGGATCGATAGAATGGTCAAATGGAATCGATCTCAGCTATGACACCCTCTATTTACAAGGGCGATTGCTACAAAATGTAACAGAATCGCCTCAGCCAGTAATGACGACTTTATAAAATTATGGAATTTAGATTTTGGTGACCTCATAGCAAAGTGCTTTGCTTGCTTGCGCGATCGCCTAAGCAAATTTAGGAGCATCAAACAAAGTTTTCATTGAGATATAGTGAATATAGACATCGCTCAGCAAGGTTAAATTAAGATGATTGATTCACAAAAATTAGATAATACTTCTATTAGCCAGTTCACATATCGAATATCGATTCCTGAACCAGAAAATCATCTGCTACATGTCGAACTAGCGATCGCTGATTGGCGAGATGAATTTATCGATCTGAAATTGCCAGTCTGGACTCCTGGTTCTTATTTAGTGCGGGAATATGCCAAGCATCTGCAAGATTTTACAGCGACGGATGCGGCGGGAGAAAACCTTGCATGGCAAAAAATTAGCAAAAATCATTGGCGCGTGAATTGTGGGAATAAACCTCAAATCAAGATCTGTTATCGCATCTTCTGTAATGAACTCACCGTGCGTACTAATCATATCGATCGCACTCATGCCTTTTTTACGGGTGCAGCCGTATTTATGTATGTTCCTGAATATCAGCGACAATCCTATCAAGTCGAGATTGCTAACCTAAAAGAGAATTGGAAAATCGCCACAGCTTTACCAGAAATTGCTGCTAACACTTTCTATGCCAAGAATTTCGATACTTTAGTGGATAGTCCTTTTGAGATTGGGATTCACGATCGCTATCAATTTACAGTGCATGACAAACCGCATAGCTTTGTAGTTTGGGGGCAACATAATGCCGATATGCAGCGCATGGTCAAAGATACGGCGGCGATTATTGCGGTGGAAGCCGAGATGTTTGGCGGATTGCCTTATGAGCATTATGATTTCATTCTTCACGCTAGCAATGGATTTGGGGGACTAGAACATAAGGACTGTACGGTGCTGCTCTACAACCGTTTAGGCTTTCGGAAAGAAGACAGCTATTTGCAATTTGTGAATCTAGTTGCTCACGAATTTTTCCATACTTGGAACGTCAAACGAATTCGTCCCAAGGCTTTTGAAACCTTTGATTATGATAATGAGAATTACACAAGTTCTCTTTGGTTTAGTGAAGGAACTACCAGTTATTATGACCAAATCTTTCCACTTCGAGCCAAGCTCTATGATGCTAAGCACTATCTCAAATTAGTCAGCAAAGCAATTACCCGTCTACAAACCACCTTCGGGCGCAATGTGCAATCACTCCATGATTCCAGCTTTGATACATGGATTAAACTCTATCGCCCCGATCCTAATACGCACAACAATCAGATTTCTTACTATCTCAAAGGTGAATTAGTATCGATGCTGCTCGATTTGCTAATTCGTCATAAAACTAATAATCTGCGATCGCTTGATCGGGTGATGCAGATTATGTGGGAACGCTTTGGTAAAGCTGAAGTTGGCTTTAGTGAAGCCGAACTTCATGAAGTAATCGAAACAGTCGCAGGTGTCGATCTTTCTGCTTTTTGGAATGATTATCTTTACGGAACCAAAGAACTTGATTATAACTACTATCTCGAACCCTTTGGACTAGAGTTAAGAACTGCGCGTCAAGATAGTCCCTTTATTGGCATGACTCTCAAATCTAAAAATGGAGTTGCGGAAGTTGAGAAAGTCGAGTTTGGTGCACCTGCCCAAAAAGCAGGAATTAGCACAGGTGATATTTTGTTAGCGATCGCAGGTATTCGGGTTACGGCTGAGACTTTTAGCGATCGCCTGCGCGATTTTGCGGCAGGAGATGCGATCGCCGTTACCATCTTCCAACACGACTTGTTACGCAATGTGGAAGTGATTTTAGAAGAGCCAATCTGTAATCATTTTGATCTTGTGCAAATTCCTCATGCCTCACCCAATCAAGAATCAAATCTGAAATTGTGGCTAAGCATCTAGATTAACGTCAGTATAAATCACAAATAATAAACAGTAAAAGGTACATTACATTTCATTAATGGGGAGTAGAAGATTGGCGATCGCACTTGTTTTCATGTTTCTGGTACTGATGTGTCAAATGGAACTCGTAAAAACCCCATTCCAACTTGTATAAAATGATCGTCTTGAGTAAGAATATGGTTGATTTTTAATTCCTGCATCAAAGCCATTGATGTAAAATCCGTAAAAGAAATTAGTGGCTTATCTTTATATTTTATGCGTAAATCCAATGCTCTTGCGAACCTATTTGTATCTATGTATTCAATTAAGATAATGTTCTGTTTGGCAGCAGCTAAAATCCCATTCACGAAATTTGTGGCTTCTTCAAATCTTTCTCTTCTAAAAAGTAGGGAAATAAGCTCATCTAGTACATAATCACTCGTACAAATGGTGATTCTTGAGTCATGAAGATCTGCATAAAGCCTTTTGAGTGTTGAATGATAAGAATCGTTTGAGTTGCCAAGCGCAAGCCAACCCCAAGTGTCTACAAAGATATGTGAAAATTTACTAGGCTTAACCATATAGTTCAGTTTCAACTTCCAGCGCTGACATCGAAGTTGATTTTAAAGACCCGATAACATCAAATAATGGGTCACTCTGAATTTCATTGATTACTAACGTATTAACAGGCTTAGGGTTGCTTTCTTTTGCAGACAACTCTTCCAACAAAATTTGCATCACATAAAATTGAGCAGAGCGATCGAGACTTTTTAGAGTGCTAATTAACTGCGTTGAAACCATTTTTGCCTCCATAATCACAGTGGACTTAACAAGATGATACATCACCAAACTGTGAGTGTAGATTTTATTAATCTAATGAATGATGCGAGACAAGAGTAAAGGTATCAAAACACCCGAACTTCTTGTCATTTCTCGCAAAGATTCAATGTCGCTAATAGGCAGTTTGATCATAATTTTTTGGGACTGCGTATAAGCTAAAGCATGACGTTGATAGCGATCGCACTCTTGTTGGAGATTTGGAACAGATTGCCATTCGCACATCTCTACAGAATCTAGGATGCCTTGCTCTTCGGTATCGAGTTGAATATTCATGTCATTCTCCTAAATGGTGCTTTACATTTTATTAATGGAGAATAGACGATTTGCGATCGCGCTATATACTATCATCTAGTAGGATAGCTTTTAAGAAGCGATCGCAGTAAGATGCTTTCTGGCGTACAACATCAGAATTGATAATCGCTAAAATTTGGCTCCCGTGCTTGATTTTGTGATACTTCCCTTTCTGGGTTTCCCTTGTTGCTGCTTCCAAAAATGCTTCTACTTGCAATTTGTTAATTTCTTCAATATTATTAGTTCTTGAGATAGCATTACGGTTAAACTGTTGTCCATAGAAACTAGCTAGAGACTCGATATCGGCAATCATCCAGCTTTCCATAACCTGAGCCATGAAGTGAATTTGGCTTTCAGGAATATCATGCATCTGCCAAGAAGGATCGCGAGTTCGCAAGTGCTGTTTAGGTCTTTTAATACCATCATCAGCATCTTGAACAAAAGCCTCTGAATCAATGAGCAAAAAAATATGATTAGCGTTCACATCTTGGGAATTAATAGCATGTGTAAACATCTTAAATGCTTCATTTCGACTCCCACAGCAGATAACTTGAAATTTGCTTGGATTCGCCAAAAATTTGCTCATTCCTTCTCTGAGCATTGCTCTACTATTTTTTCCATCTCCACCACCTTCCATATATATCTTAACCTTTATTACCATCGATTGCCCCCTAGTTCACCCATACGCCACAATTCGCCAAGTGTATGGTTTTCCAATAGGGTTTGCACGTCATTAGGATCTATTCTGTTTAAGTAACTACCCATTTCATCTCGTTCACAAATCATAACTGACTCTGGCACTTCGCTTAATGCAGAAATTAAAGCATCAGAGTGGGTAGTAACAATCAATTGGGTACGCTGTGATGCATCAATTAATAATCTAGCAAGTGCTGGCAATACATCAGAATGCAATCCTAATTCTGGTTCTTCAAGACAAATTAAAGGCGGTGGATCTGGATGTAATAGCAAAGTCAGTAAACAGAGATAACGTAATGTTCCATCAGATAAACGTGTTCCTGGTATAGGCTTACTTAGTCCCTTTTCATGTAAATAAATCTGTACAGTTCCACCAGAAAGCCTTGTTGAGATACGTTCTGCGAGAGCATAGAAAACCTGCATTTCTTCTATCAATTTTTGATACGCAGTATTATAATCATTCTCTAATTTATTAATAATTAGCCCTAAGTTACTGGCATCCTCTAGTAGAAAATCTTCTGGCAGGTCAATTTTTTGCGGCTGTCTTGAAGCATTATATCCTCCAAAAATCCACTCGCGATAAAGTTTTATTTCTGCAAATTGATTAGCTACGTAGGTTAGCTCTGGATAAAGTTCAGGATCTTTACGCTGTGAAAGTACAGATTGATCGGGTTTTAAAGACTCTCTTGTAAGATTTCGATAGTCATTATTTATTCTATCGTCTTGGTGTGCTGTGGGAACACTTTTCGTAGAGCGTGAAGATTGACGGCTACCTCCACCTTCTTCTGTGTTAATTATTCTTGTGTTAATTACAGGACTACCATGTTGATAGCGATAGTAAAAATAAACATCTTCCTCAGAAGGATGGTTCTTTTTCTCATTTTCAATTGCTTCATCAATAATCTCCAATCGTTCCTTAACAAGAGCGATTTCTAAGTGATACCTCATACGCATTGTTGCATCTGGGTAATTGGCTGGATAATTAATTAGCGCTTCGATCTTTGCAATAGGAGAAATTTTTCCGTTCCCTTTCCAAAACCATTCCCTAGCACCGCCGCCTTCTCGAATTGGTTTCATCAAATTTGTTGGTGATGCTTGAAGAAATCCAATAACTTCAATAAGATTTGATTTGCCAGATGCATTACTACCAATGATTACATTTAGGGGCTGTAAATCAATTATCTGTTCGTTGCTTCCATACGATAAAAAATTTTTTATTTTTAGTTGATGTATAAATCTTGCCCCATTCATGCAATTATCCTCTATTTGTATTTTTTATCTTGACTCTAGGTTCAATACAACAACAATACTACAAACACAATCTAGACTATCACACAAAAAATATTCTTGAAATCACGGCGAATCAACGCGCTAATACTGTTGGGAGATCACCACGACAGCACAAAAAAGGAGCAATATCTAACAATTCGCCTTAATACCAAATCACAAAGGCAGGGCAACAGATCGGATTTTCATTTTACCAACGATTATCTTTGTCTGAGTTTTTTGGAGATCGTATCATCTGTTGGTTTTATATAGTGATTTGGTATAAAGCCTTAGCTGAAGCAGACTCTGGATGACCTAAGACAAATTTTCATCAAAAAGTAGTTTCATGCCGATACTGGGGCGATCGCAAAACGACGTTCGCGATCGGCAGCGTAGGCAATGCAAGCTTTTAAATCTTCTCGCGTCAGATCGGGAAAATCATCTTAATTTTATGCTTGAACTTTGGCAGCGATCGCCTTCGCAATCTCCTTTAAAGCCTTAGCCGAGGCAGACTCAGGATGACCTAACACAATTGGCACACCGCGATCGCCGCCTTCGCGCAGACTAATTTCGAGAGGTACACAACCGAGCAAATCTATACCAAGCTCATCGGAAGTTTTCTTGCCGCCGCCAGAACCAAAAATGTCGTATTGCTTATCGGGCATATCAGGCGGAATGAAATAACTCATATTTTCGACGATACCCAAAACGGGGATGCCCATATTTTGAAACATCTTTAAACCCTTGCGTGAATCCAATAATGAAACTGTTTGTGGTGTCGTTACGATCACGGCTCCTGCCAATGGCACAGACTGCGTGAGGGTTAGCTGTGCGTCCCCAGTACCGGGGGGCATATCGACGATTAAATAATCGAGTTCGCCCCAATTTGCTTGATAGAGAAACTGACGAATCACACCATTGAGCATTGGGCCGCGCCAAACTACGGGCTGATCTTTGGCGATCAAAAATGCCATCGAGATCATTTTTACGCCATAGTTAAAAGCTGGCTCAACCACGTCTGTGCCATTTTCTGCCTTGATTACTGTTACTTGTGCCGATTCCATGCCCAACATCACAGGTACATTTGGCCCATAGATATCCGCGTCGAGAATGCCAACTTTTGCGCCCATATCAGCAAGGGCGACAGCAACATTAACAGCAACTGAAGTTTTGCCCACCCCGCCTTTACCACTCGAAATTGCGAGAATATACTTCACGCCATCGATACCTTTCAATGCATTTGTCGGTGCGGCAGGTGTCGCCACCACAGGACTATTCGCGATTACCTTCACCCACACATCAGTGACCGTGGCGATCGCCCTAATCGCATTCTTACATTCTTGGATTAATGGATCGCGTTTGGGACTATTGGGATCATCTAGTAACAAGGTGAAGCTGACTACCCCATTAGACTTGACGGCGATATCACGCACCATATTCAGTTCGATAATACTTTTTTGGCGATCGCGATCGTTAACTGTATTCAATAGGTCTTGTATCGCTTGTGAATTAGGTAAATCAGTCATAATTTTAAAATTGTTGAACATGCTAAGAGTTAATTAAAGCCCAAATGAGCGCAAAAATAATCGATAAAGATTTATGCTTATAAAACAATTAGAACTCTAGTTCAGGAAATAAATTCATGAGCGATCAAGTAAAAATCATGCAGCCTTCAGGAAGGCTTGATGTCACAACGGCGGCAGATTTTCGGCGACAGGTCAATGATATTGCGTCACTAGCAACTCCTCCCAAATACCTATTAGTTGATCTTGAGGAGATCACTTTTATGGATAGTTCTGGATTAGGGGCGCTGGTTTCGGCTCTAAAATCGATTCGTAGCAGTAATGGGGATATGGTAATTTGTGGGGCTAACGATCAAGTGCAGATGCTTTTTGAACTCACGAGCATGACTAAGATTTTCAAAATCTATCCAACAATTGATGAATTCAATGAAACTTTAAATTAATTCAAACACCTTACGCAGAGCGAAGATCTACCCTCATCCCCCAACCCCTTCTCTCGCGAGGGGAGAAGGGAAGTAAAGATAAAATTTAAGGTTTTCTTGTTCCCCTCTCCCTTAATGGGAGCTACCGTGTACACACAAGTTATCAGCGATGTTGTTAGATTCTAAAGATCCCCCCCAGCCCCCCTTAAAAAGGGGGGAGAAGATATTCTTCCCCCTTTTTAAGGGGGATTGAGGGGGATC
>JBBRQX010000011.1:0-15485 GCA_038225745.1 Pseudanabaenales cyanobacterium
GATCGCCGATTTTGAAACCCTCACCACCAGAAAGCAAATTCAACTTTTGGGGGAATTCCCCACAGAGCCAGCTTATATCTCTGGCGACATTAATCTAATTCGCCGTGTGTTAGATAATTTAATTGATAATGCGATTAAATTCTCCCCGCATCAAAGTTCGATTATGCTCAAGGTCGAGTGTTTATCCAAAAGTCCTAATCGCCAAGACTTAATTAAGATTCAAATAATTGATTGCGGTATCGGTATAAGCTCTGAACAAAAACAAGCGATCTTTGAAAAATATGAAGTTGGTAATATTGTGCTGGGGGTTTCCCAAATTGGTCTAGGGCTTTCTTTTTGTAAAATGGTGATCGAAGCCCATCAAGGATCGATCTTAGTGACTGACAATCAACCTAAAGGTGCAATTTTTACGATTTTGCTAGACCGTGCTTAAAAATTGCGTACAAAGCTCCAAAAACAGATGTTACAGCGCCTTGCGCTGCTATAGAACCCAGATAATTTTTTGAAAGTGCCGCTTCGCGGCACTTTCAAAAAATTATCTGTACTACCTAAACCCTCAATAGGCTGTATGTGCCTAAAGAATAAAAATATGACATGCATATTAATTATTGAAGATGAAGATTTAATCCGAGAGTCTTTAGAAGATTTGCTCTCATTAGAAAATTTTGAGGTGATTACTGCCGAGAATGGTGAGGAAGGCATAAATCTGGCGATCGCAAAACAGCCTGATTTGATTTTGTGCGACATCAGAATGCCCATACTCAACGGTTATGAAGTCCTCCAACGGGTGCGTCAAAATAAGGATTTAAATAATGTCCCTTTTCTATTTTTGACCTCAATTGGCGATCGGCGCAGCAATCGCAAGGGCATGGCTTTAGGGGCAGATGACTATTTAGAAAAACCCTGCACAAAAGATGAATTGCTAGAAGCGATCGCCGCACGTTTGGGGAAGCAAAAAGCGATCGATCAACGTATCGAAGAAAAAATGACCGCCTTGCGAACTAGCATCACCCTATCTTTGCCCCATGAGTTACAAACTCCACTTTCAGGAATCATGGGAATGTCAGAATTGATGATGATGCTAAGTGATGAGTTAAGCCCATCCGAAGTTCATGAATATGCTAGTAGCATTCACCATTCGGCTGAGCGTCTCTATCAACTGATTCAAAATTATTTGCTGCATAGCCGCTTAATTGTGATGCGATCGCAAGGTGAAACTAGATTTACTTCAGAATATCCTTGCAATAGTAAGATGATTATCAGCAACCTTGGCGATCGCAGAGCAAAATTAGGCGATCGCGCTGATGACTTAGAGCTAGATCTCGCAGAATTCGATCTGTCAACTTCATCGGAAGACTTAACTAAAATCGTCACAGAATTGATCGATAATGCCTTCAAATATTCCCAAAAAGGAACCAAGGTTGTCGTCAGTAGCAATGTTATTGACAGTAAATGGATACTTAAAATCCAAGATCGCGGGCGTGGCATGAAAGAGCAGCAAATCGCCAATATTGGCGCATTTATGCAATTTGAGCGCGAATTTTACGAACAACAAGGTATGGGGCTGGGGTTATCTCTAGCCAAGGCTTTGGTAGAGTTTTACGGCGGTAAGCTTGATATTCAAAGTCACGAAAATCTCGGCCCAGATATTTGTATTTCGATCCCTCTTTAGAGAATGTTTGAGAAATTTGAAATTTGGCAAAAAGTTCTACTTGATCCCCCTCAATCCCCCTTAAAAAAGGGGGAAGAATATCTTCTCCCTCCTTTTTAAGGGGGGCTGGGGGGGATCTTTAGAATCTAACAACATCACTGATAACTTGTGTGTACACCGTAGCCTTAAAAAGGGGGGCTGGGGGGGATCGAAAACTTTTCAAACACTCTCTTAGGCAAAAGTTACGCTTTGTGTCTCATGCGATCGCCAAAACAAGTTCGCTACAATCCATAGTCTAGATAGAGTAAAACCCTATCTGAGCAACGCTAGGACATATTCTGGATTAGTCTTTAAACATGGATTCTGCCCTCTTAGATCAAGTCCGCCACCTCTGCCGCGATCGCGCCGCCTATGAACGACTAAAAGCGATTTTGGTACAACAAGAGCGCGTCCATCAACTTAACTGGGAAGATCGGTATGAAAAGCTGATGTCAGCAAATTCATCAGATCTAAACTCATCAGATTCAAAAGCCTCAGATATTTTTAATAATATTATCGCCAGAGAGAAAGCACTTGCCCAGCTTGCTGATGCCATCCAGCGATCGCCATCTTTAGAGCTAGTTTTACAAATAGCTGTCCAAGTCGCCCAAAAATTATTGCAAGTGGATCGTGTAGCAATTTTTCGCGCTCATCCCGATGGGCGCGGTGAATTTGCGATTGATGCGATCGCCGCAGGTTTGACATCCTTGGCTGATATGCCTGAAAGGCAGCTTTCACTAGCTCGGCATATGATCGAACATGCGGCTCAGACCATTGACAGCATTCGCAGTTCTAGCCTGTCTTCTCATATGGTGACGCTGCTGGAACAAATTGGCATTTCATCCTATGCCGCCAATAAAATCTATGCAGGGCAAGAAGTTTGGGGAACTCTAGTTGCTTTTGAAGGTGGCGCTTATCATAGCTGGTCAGAAAGCGATCGCACTTCTCTATCTTTGATTGCCGCCCAAGTTGGAATTGCCATCTCCTTAACTGATTTGCGCCAACAATCTCAAAAGCTAACTGATGATCTACGCATCTTACAGATTGAATTAGACAACTTGCAGCAAACAGTTGCAGAAATTGCTGAGAGTACGAGCAATAATCCAACTATTACGTCAGATATCACGCCAATTTTTGAGGAACCTGTTCCCATATTTGTTATTGCAGATGATAGCCTTAAATCAGCTTCATTCAGCGAGTCAGAACAAGAAGAGTTTGCTGTAACTGAGGAAGATATCGCCCTTTCAGAAGCATATAATTTGGAACTAAATAAGATAGAATTAGCCGAATTAGAAAAATCTGAGGTAGAGAATCATGCTTCTAATATGATAGATTCGCAGGTACATCAAATTGAAAATCTTGAGCCAGAAGATTTAGTGTTAGAAAATCTAGCATTAGCAGAAGAGGAACAAGTGGCGATCGCGCTAGAAGTAGCCGAATCAGAAATTATCGAATCACAATCATTGGAAGTAGAGGAGTTAGAGGAATCTGAGCAAGATGAGAATGCCTCAGTAGATCTAGTCGAGCCAGAATTGATCGAGTCAGAAATATTTGACTCAGCACTTGTTCAACAAGAACTAATAGAATCAGAAATACTTGATTCAGAAATTGCCCAAATTGATAATTCTCAAACTGACTTACAGACAAATGTAGATGAAGATCAAGAACCTGCAATTGAGCCTGAGTTTATAGAAACAATTTTGGAAATTGCGGGCAACGATCTCAAAGCGACAGATTTTTTATTGAATGTGATTGACACGTATTTAGAAGACGCACCTCTCCTAGTGCAATCAATCGACAAGGCGATCGCCATTAACGACCCTCTTAGAATATTGCAATCACTAAATACCTTACGCTCAAGTAGTCACCACATCGGTGCATTAAAACTTTCGGATCAATGTCGGCAACTAGAATCGGCGGTAAAGGCAAATTATGTCGTGTTGGTTTATGCTTGCTTGTCACAAGTGGCGATCGAAGTGCAGAGAGTAACCGATGCATTACGAATAGAGCGATCGCATCATAGCCAAAATAGCGATCGCCTCCGCCTCAAATAGCTTTTTAAAAGCCATAAAATCCATTTAAGTAGAGGATTTAATGGGTCTATAATGCATAGTTATAAGTACGAATTACGGTAAAATTTAATTTAAGTAGCCAAGCAAAAAAATATAAAATCCAAAAAGCTGCGCGTGCGCCGCAGCTTTTTAGATTTTATATCTAATTAATTATGTAGATGCTGTGACAGAAATTTCTGACTGGAGCGATGTAGAAGCTCAACTTCAAGAAACTAAAGAATTATTAACAGAAATCGAACAGCGTTTTCTGCAAGTTCGTCATGACTCCCTGAAGCAGCATGAACTGCAAACACAACAAGAACAAATCAGAGCGCAAATTCAAGATATTTCAGGCGATCGCCCTCACCTAAATAACAATCAAAAAATTCGCCGTAAACCTAATCCTAAAGATCGGCGATCGCCATCTAACCCGCATAAAGAAGAACTCCTCAAACAATTAGACGAGCTAGGCGAGCAACTCGAACAAATCGAAGCCGATCTGGAAAGTCGCTTACTATCTTGGAGTAGTTTTCGCGAACCGTTTTGGCAGATCGTCCGTTTCGTTGGCATCGGCATAATTATCGGCGTAATTTTGCGAAGCTGCGCTTAAATCGAAACAGCGTGAGGCGGGGCAAAGCGCCGCATCACACTGAGTACAGAGAAGTTATTAAAAGTGCCGCAAAGCGGCACTTTTAAAAACTTCTCTGGATTTTATGCCAGAGCAAAGCGCAGTACAAGGGGCGATCGCATAAAACATTTAGCCAGATCCCCAAAATAATTTTGAACCTTTCGATCGCTGTGCTTGTCAAAACCCTCGTACAGATAATTAATCTTCCACGAAACTCCACAAGAGGGGAAAACAAAATGCTTCGTAATATCAAAAAATTGTTGGCGATCGCTTGTGTCACGATGGCAGTCGGAGCCATCACCATTCCAAATCTAGTTTCAGCACAAAATACTAGCAGCATACCAAATAGCACCCAAAAGCGTAATCGCAATTATGGCGATGCGATGAAACAGTTGAACTTGACTGACGTGCAGAAGGCTGAACTGAAGAAAATTCGTGAGAAGTCTAGAGGCGATCGCCAAAACGTCCTCACCCCCGAACAACGAGCCAAGATGCAACAAGCAAGACAGTCTGGCGAACGCAAAGGCGTGAAGAATTCACTAGGTTTGACTGATACTCAAAAGCAACAGATGAAAGCGATCGGTGCAACTACGAAAACCCAAGTTCAAAATGTTTTGACTGCCGAGCAAAAACTGCAACTTGAGAAAATCCGCCAAGAGCGTAGATCTCGCTAATCTTAGCGAATAAATAAAAAAAGGCGGCGCAATGCGCCGCCTTTTTTTATTTATTCAGCTTGGGGAATTTCTTTCCATAATGTCGAAGTTTCGCGGATGCTGGAAAAAGTTCCATTTCCTAAAATCAAATGATCTAATAGCGGAATACTAAGCATTCTCGCCCCTTCAAGTAACTGACGAGTGAGCGTAATATCTTCAGGACTGGGGCTAGTATTACCAGATGGATGATTGTGCGCCACGATTAGCCGCACTGCCCCACTTTTTAAAACCTCACGAAAGATATCACGGGGATGAGCAAGGGTTTCTGTCGCCGTGCCAACAGTGATCACACGCTGAGCAATAATACGATTTTTGTTGTCGAGCATTACCACGGCAAGACGTTCTTGCGATTGCCACATTAGGTCTTGACTGAGTGCGGCGGCGGCGATCGATGGGTCAGTAACTTCGGTCAGATCGGGCGGTTTAGCATAGAGCGCCCGTTTCCCTAACTCGATCGCTGCCAAAATTGCCGTGGCTTTAGCGGGGCCAACGCCTTCGATTTGCATGAGTTCCTGTGGCGATACGCTTTGCAAAGCTGCGACAGGATCGCTAGTGCGATCTTTGCTAATAGTCTGCAAAATTAGCTGTCCTAATCCTACGGCTGAGAGTTTGCCAGCGCCTTGCCCCGTCCCTAACAAGATCGCGATTAGTTCTGCGTTGGATAAGCTACGAACTCCCTGACTAAGCAATCTCTCGCGGGGGCGATCGCTTTCATTCATATCCACGATTCGCAGAGAATAAGCCATTTAAAGTCCCACCCAAAGTTATAAAAATATTTTTTGCATTTTATAGCAATTTTTGAGCAAACGCATAAAACGCGATCGCATATTTGCTTTAAGAATATGCGATCGCGTTTTAATTTTGCATTTAGTTGTAAAATCTAAAGTTAATTTCTTGTACTTTCACCTAAAAACAATTTTTCCTATGTATGACTGTATTGTTGTGGGATCGGGTCCATCTGGTGGTTCAGCATCCTATCATTTAGCAAAACGAGGACGATCAGTTTTATTACTCGAAAAAGAAAGCTTACCGCGATATAAACCCTGCGGTGGCGGCGTATCGCCGATGGTACAGGAGTGGTTTGACTTTGACTTTTCACCCGCAGTTTCGCTAACAGTCAACAATATTCGCTATACATGGCAAATGGACGATCCCGAACTGGTTGAACTCAACACCAAGGAGCCAGTCTGGATGGTACGCCGCGATGTTTTCGATCATTACCTTGTGCAGCAAGCCCAAAAACTCGGCGTAGAACTCCGCGATAATACTGGAGTCACAGGCATTGAATGGAAAAGCGATCGCTGGTTAGTCAAGACCGAACATGATGTTTTTGAAGCGAAATATCTGATTGCTGCCGATGGCGCAAAAGGCTCGATGGCAAAATGGTTAGGATTTAAAGAACGCAAGCGTCGGATGGGAGCCGCCCTCGAAGTCGAAGCTCCTCACTCCAATCCAGATGTTAGCGCCGCTCATTTTGACTTCGGCTCCGTTCAAAATGGTTACATTTGGAACTTCCCTAAAACTGATGGTTATTCTATCGGTGCGGGTACATTTATTGGTGGTGAGAAACAAAACCTCAAAGAGATTGCCGCAGCATACGCCCAAAAATTTGGAATTAATGTCACATCAATGAAGCAGTTCGGTCATCCGATTTGCCTCTGGGATGGCAATCAACCACTTCATACTCAAAATGCACTGCTCACAGGAGAATCCGCCTGTATCGTTGATCCTTTCACAGCCGAAGGTATTCGTCCTTCCCTATTAACAGGCATGTTGGCAGGTCAAGCGATCGATGCGGCGATCGGCGGTAATAAGGACGCACTCAAGCAGTATACCCTCAAGGTTCAAGAGGACTGGGGTGAAGATATGGCGTGGGCGCAGCGCGTCGCCAACATCTTCTATCGGGTTCCTAGTTTTGGTTACAAGATGGGCGTGAAGCGTCCGAGTGCAAGTCAGCGCATGGGCAAAATCCTTTGCGGTGAGCTACGTTATCGCGATGTGGCAGGATCTGCGGTGAGACGACTTGCGAAGGGCTTAATTGGAATGAAGTAACAAAATTTTTGTATAGCTGTCGCCACTTGTATTAAGACAAACTAAAAACCAAGAAGTAGATGCGGCGCGGAGCGCCGCATCTATTTCTTGGTTTTTTGCTACTAATGTACTTGACGATAGCTGTAAAAGCACCGCTTCGCAGTGCTTTTATAAGAATTTTGGGTTTGGCTCGTCGTAAAGCACTGCCTATCTTTTAAAAATTTGCATTCACAGAAAAGTAAAGCCCTGAATCTTGTAAGTTATTGCCTGAGTTAGAGACATTTATTAAAGGAACTCCATAATCAAGACGCAGGATAAGATTGCGAATTGGTTGATAGGTAGCACCTAAGCCCAGCCCGATTAATGACTGCGGTGACGAATTTGTGCCTGAAGAATTCCAAACCGTGCCACCTTCGATAAAAGGTAACAGCTTTATAATAGCTGCTCCTTCGCTATCTCGCACCACAGGAAATTGCAACTCGACTGAAGCTTGAAGTCCACTATCGCCTGTAAGTTGATTTTGGCGATAGCCGCGCACAGACTGAGGGCCACCAATACTAAATCGATTGAGAGATAGTAACGGATTGGCTGCAAATTGCATGTTTAATCGAAAGAAAGCCAAGGTATCTCTATCTGTACCCAGTCTCTGCACTCTCAAAACTTGACCGAGCCAATAGAAAAATCTACCATCAGGTGAACCATCATCGCGAATCGTTGCTCCCAAAACATTTAAGCCAAGATTGAAAGTAGAGCGCAAAGCCCAAGCTCCATTTGGATCGCGGTTTAAATAATCTTGGCTCAATCGTAAAACTCGCGCCTGCGATCGCCCATCATCAAATTTGAAATTCTGAAAATTAAATGAACGCCCGCCAAAAGAAGAACTACTATTCTCAAAGGCTGTACTGACACCAATGGCAAATTCTTCGCGTGGCGATCGCACTAGAGGCTGACGGTAAGCTAGCTCATAGGTTTGCGAATCTGTGAGAATATTTAAGGTGTCGAAAGGTGACTCAGTTACAGGGTTTTGACCTGCGGAAAAATTAAAGCCTAAAGTTCCACCTTGAGGATTGATTGGGTACAAATAATTAAATTGATAGACATCTGCACTGCCAGATCGCGTATATCCTGCAAATACTGAGTCCCCAACGCCTGTAGCGTTAAGCTCTTGCAGATTCACTCCAGCCCGATAGATTCCTGTGGAGACATTACCATAACTATCAACAAAAGGACGGATACTAAGAGACTGTGCTTCGGTAAATGTAATTTGCAAAACACTCTGATTTTCTTGGCTACCTGTGGTTAAATTTGCCCTAATGTCACTGATTAATGGATCGGAGCGCAATAACTGGAGCGTGTCTTCTAAACTAGTAAAGTTGAGAGGTGTGGTGGCGGCTAGTAAAACGCGATCGCGGATATAGTTATC
Source organism: Pseudanabaenales cyanobacterium (assembly GCA_038225745.1). GTDB lineage: Bacteria > Cyanobacteriota > Cyanobacteriia > Pseudanabaenales > Pseudanabaenaceae > Pseudanabaena. The sequence goes on from JBBRQX010000011.1 coordinate 8,537, forward strand.
GTTCAACCTGCCTGATACATCTCCAGCCCGTTTTACCTCAACGCTCTCCAAAGCACCCTCACGCACCTGAATTGTGACCACGCCATCTTTGATATCTTGCGGCGCAAGCACAGCACGAGAGGTAATGTAGTTGCGATCTTGATAGATTTGAGTAATTTTATCGGCAACTTCTTGCAGTTGATTGAATGAAACCGATTTGTTTTCTAGTGGTGCTGTTAATAACTTGACTTCTGATGTTGTGAGAATTGTACTTCCCACGACATTAATACGCTTGATTGGGATCAAGACTTCATTTTGAGAGATTTGGGCTGATTGCTCTGGCGAACTTGTGGGAGGCTCTAAGTCGGGAGCTTTTGGAGAAGCTACTTGAGAACGATTGAGGATTGGACTTGTTGATTTTACTGGTAGCTTTGGTGCTAGAGGAGTTGGTGGGCTAGTTAATGGGGAAGATATGGAAGGAACTTGAGCCTCGTTAGGCAATGCATTTAGACCAAGCATTAAGCTTGGGATCACGGCAATCAGCATCTTCATACTGATCTTGATTACTTCTAGATTTTGACTCACATTCTCACCTTAAATTGCTAATTTGTACAAATTTTGTAGACTATCCGTTCTGCATAAAAGCAAACCCAAGTTTTTTGTAAAAAATCTGGGTTTGCTTTCGCCGCAAAGTGCTGTAACTCATAGCCAATTGCCCACCAAAATAAAAGATGACCAAAAGAACGGATGCCTGAGATCGATACTTTCACTACCCTCTGGCAAAGCGATCGCTGCTAAGCCATCAACTCCAACAATTTGATTATTTTCAATCTTGACTTTTCCTTTTAACAAATCGAGTTGTGCTTGCCTTAAAGCCGTAGCCTTGCTAAGTGCGTCGGGAAAAGCTTTATAAAAGCTAATCATCAAAGGCGCTGTCCCCACATCTGAAACTTTCCATAGAGACGCAAGAATGCTTCTAGCGCCTGACTCTACCGCCAAACCACTAATACCAAGATTATTGCCAACCGCCGTTTCACAAGCACTTAAGGTCAGCATATCGATGACAGGTTGATCAAATCTCAGTTTTGGAATTTGATCCGATCGCAGTTTACTATCCCAAAACTGAATATACGAATCCTTAGCCCGATCTTGCAAAAACTGACCATGGGTTCCTAAATGGAGAATCCCATAGTTTGCTTTACCTCGTTGCTCTTGCAGATTGCTGACCGTAAAATCTTGATTCAAAAATGTAGCGCCAGAAAGAACCTGTGTGCCAATTGTTCTAATCTCAACCTCGACAGATGGTAAGGCACTCAAGCCTTCTCTCGCCTCTGTCAAACCCATTGCTAAAACTCGCGTATTTTGGCGATCGCGATCTTCTAGTCTAGTCACCCGTAATGCAGGAATATTTGCGGAAGCATAGCGTTCTATTAGAAACTGCTTACCATCATAAAGCGCGGCAGGAGGAATCACTCGTAAGCCAGAGTCCATTACAAATACTACAGTTTCAATCTTCATCGCTTGGAGTTGACTGTCAATCGGACGCATTACCCAGTCATAAAGTTTTTTGGCTTGTACCAAATAATCTTGCGAATCTGGATCGAGAAGGTTGGCTCTATATTCCATCAAGACGTTAATAATTTCATCCTCATTGGCGTAGTTAGTATAGCGATGAAATGGTTTGCCCAGTTCTTTGGGAGGAATGACGAGAATTTCAATGCGATTATTCAACATGATCGGATAAATTAGCGCAGAAACACTTCCAGATCGCTTTGAGGCATCGCTTAGTAGCTCTTGGGCTTGATCTATGCTTAATACTGGAGGCTTAAGATCCTCTCCCAAGAAAATCCCTAGCTCAGAGACATAAGCTTTTTCGATCGCATCAAAAGCTTTTGGCAAGTTATCTTCTTTTAAGAAGCGATCAACATCTTTTTTCATTATCTCCCTAATTTCTAGTAGAGCTGTCGTATCTGCATTATTATTGGCAACTAATTTACCAATAGGCACTGGGAGCGTATCAACTAATGATGGAGAAGCGATGGTATTGGAGGGGGACGCGTAGGGGAAAACAATGAGATTACCCTGTGTAAAAGTGCTATTGCCAACGGGAAGGATTGTGCCGAGGGCTAAGGTAGAAGAGCCTGTAGTGATGATACCTGCGGTTCCGTTAATACTAGAATCGCCAACGGTAAATGAATTAATTCCACCATGTCGAATCGAGATCTGACCGCCCGTATTACCGATGTTACTAGCCGAACAGATGCTAGCCCCCGCGCAGGTAGCAAATGGACTAGAAACTAAACCAAGTAACCTAATATTGCCACCTGTTGAAATAGCTGTAAAGTTACCACCCTGAGTAGATCCCGCCGTATTCGCAGAGTTGAGAACAATGTCGCCTATGGATCTAATATCTACATTGCCACCATTTCCAGTAGTTCCATTTGCAAAAGATGATAACGATCCGATATTAACTGAGGTCGGAGTCCGAGTGCTACCGATGAGGATATCTCCTCCATTACCGATACTAGAACTGGAGATAACTCCATTAGTAACAGTAAGTGAGCCAGTTGTATCGATAGAGATTCTTCCAGAATTTCCAGAAGGAGCAGTGGAGTTAATCCCATTCGTAGCAGTACTAGCAATACCTCCATTCCCTGCAACAAGCTCAATAAATCCGCCACTAGTGCTGAGAACTTGTCCGCCCAAAGATATGCCATTACCAGCCGTAAATATAATATTACCAGTTGTAAATGAACCTAGTGTAGTGGTAGAAGGGATTTGGATATCACCATTAGTAGCCGTTAGGGTAAGTGTACCTGCACGAGTTGTTAGTGAAGAACCATTAATATTTATGTTGTTATTAGCTACAGCAGTGAAGTTCCCATCGCCAAGAACATTAATTGCAGCATTTATCACAATATTATTGTCTGCGATCAATGTCAGAGAAGTATTAGGGGTAGTACCACCACTCCAAGAGAGATCATTATTGACTGTAATTGTTCCACCCAAAGGTGCGATAAATGTTGATGCTGTTGAAATTGTGACATTAGAGAAAGTGAGTAGACTAAGCAATGTGGAGGCTGAAATATTAGCAACACTTGCGCTAGGAACAAATATCGCTCCCACAAGAGATCCGCCAAAGTCAATCGTAGACGGGGAGATTGTGATGTCGGTAGGATCGAGTAAGAAGTTGCCAGTAACGCCTTTGGGTGCTAATGTATTCACCTGACCGCGAAAATCAAGATTTTGCTTGCCAGATACTTCCACAAAGCCGCCGTCACCTGAAATATCGCCACCCTTAGCAGAGATAGCACCTAAAAAGCGCGTAAAATCATCTGCCCAGACAATCACCTTACCGCCATTACCAGCAAATAAGCCGTCAGCTAAAATGCTAGAACTAGGACTCACATAAGCCTGTAAAGCATTAGGTGCGATACCTTTACCCTGAAAATCACCACCAATTAAAACCGTACCGCCACCTGTCTTACCTGAAGCGTTAATTTGAGCATTTACTAAGCCAACCTGATTCCCAAATATGCCAACATTTCCACCCTTTGCTACATCTGAAGAGACATCAACTAATCCTGATACGATCGCCATCCCATTTGTCACAGCAATATCAGTAGCGTCTGGAGTCGCTACCAATGCCAATGAGCCATCGGCTTTGACAACCACGCGATCGGCTTGAAGAACTTTACCTGTAAGTAGCTCTGCTAATTTTGGTAACTCCGTGATTTTGCCATTCCATTGCGTAGGCACAGCATTGCTTGTCACTTGCAATCCTAAAACCGCATCAGGCGATCGCAACTCAACTTGGCTATTTCCTACAACAGCAGTTAAGGCCACATTCCCACTAGGAGCGGTTAATGTGCCTGTATTGATAATGCTACCACCAGTGAATGTAATGGTTTTGCCAGTATCTACCGCTAAATTGCCTTGATTGATAATGCCCGCAGGTTGAGCGATCGCAAAACGAATCGTTTGCGGATCGCCACTAGGAAAGCTGAGTGAATTTTTGTCAACCTGAAAAGTGCCACTATCAAAGCCTAAACCTGTTCCTGTTGTCGCATGGAAGGAGCCGCCAATATCTAAACGGGCATTTTGTCCAAAGACAATTCCATTAGGATTCATTAGATAAAGATTAGCATTAGGAAAAGCTTGGCGACTTTCAATCGTACCTAAAATCGCAGAAGGATTATCACCTGTGACGCGATTAATAATGTTGCGAATGTCCGCGCCATTTACGGCAGAGTTGCCAGTGTTAAAGATCACGCCCGACTGCGGAACGTTAAATTGATTAAAGCTGTTATAAAGATTGCCGCCGTTGACAGTGCCTGCTCCAATTGGGGCGATCGCGTTGCCATTTACTTGAGTAGCCGTAGTGCCATCAGGTGAAATCTGGGCTTCAGTAGGTTGCATAACGCTTAAAAAAGCGATCGTTGACAAGAGCAGACAATACCTATTTCTCATTCTTGTTTAATCTCGCATTAGCTTACATTAAAAGGCTACTCGGAGTAGATCGGCAACTTAAATTACCATAGAGTCACCTAAACAGTAAAGGATTTTAACTCAGCAATTTTCATTAGAAAAAACTTCATATAAATGCGTAAGTTTAATTAAATAAAAAGCCCAAGAAGATGTGGCGCACGCAAAGCGTGCGCCACATCTTCTTGGTTTCATAGCCTATTGAAATTGTCAATCTCAGGTATAACTTTTCGGCTTGTTAAAACCACTACCTGATTTACTGGATTTTTTCGATTTAGCTAATGGTATAACCGATTCAATTTTAGGCTCAACTTTTGAAACTGATACAGCTTCTTCAAAATCATTCACAACTGATGCTTCTAGCTCATTTTCTAGGATGTTATCTGGAACATGCTCAGTAGGAGTTTCTGCAATTTCTTTCGCGTCTTCATCAGCACTAATTTTTAAAATAATTTCTAAAACAGGTTCTGGAATAATTTCTGCTGTTTCCGCGATCGCTTCTTCGTGCTTAGGAGTAGATATTGCTACTTCTGAAATGCTTGCAGAGATGGTCTCAGGAATTTCTGTAAGAGTCGGCATTGTGTCTTCATTCAATTCAACCGCAAGATTAACTTTGGGTAAATCAAGCTGAAAATATGGAATAGATATATTGGTAATCTTGCCACCAGACCGATGAATTGTTTGCAGCTTTTTAGAAAAGCTACTATAGGGAACAATAACTGTATAAACAGCAGCCCTACTTTGCACTGTCCTTGAGGGAGAGCCGCCTGTGAATTCAATTTTTATACGCTGACTTGCATCAATACTAATGTTTGTGTTTTCAGAATCAATATCTAAACTTTTCATGCCAAAATCATCCTAAGCAACTGCGATCGCATATCAAAAAAAATTTTTAAATAATCTATACAAGCTATAAGTATTCCGTAAAAACGCCTCTGAAAACCAATTTTTGATGTCTTAAATATTACAAAAGATTACTTTTATTAGTTTGACTACAGCGCTTTGCGCTGTCATAAAATCCAGAGAAATTGTCGAAAGTGCCGCTTCGCGGTACTTTCGACAATTTCTCTGTACCCACTAAAGTCAATAGGCTGTAATAGATTAAGGCTTAATTGTTTTCCATTGGGTTACAGGTCTCATTGGCTTCCAGCCTAGGAAAGAACCGACCGCTTCAGCACGTTTGATCGATATTTGGGTAAGCGTACCGCCATATTTTTGTTGCCATTGAAATAATTTTTGTTCCCCCTCAAGGGTGACGACATTAGCGACTAAGCGCCCCTGCGATCGCAAGCTCTCCCAGCAAATCTCAAACAAATCTACCTCTGTCGCGCCGCCACCGATAAAGATCGCGTCAGGCATGGGCAAATTTTTCAGAGATTCGGGGGCTTTGCCTTCAATGATTTTTAAGTTGGGCGTACCGAGGGCGATCGCATTTTCAGCGATGAAGTGAGTACGAGATTTTTCGATGGCGATCGCTTGACAGCGCGGATGGCTTCGCATCCATTCAATGCTGATGGAGCCACAGCCAGCCCCGACATCCCAAAGCAATTCGCCAGCATTGGGAGCTAGAGCCGATAATGTAATTGCTCGCACTTCGCATTTGGTTAACTGTCCATCGTGGTGGTAGGCTATATCTGGTAGCCCTGACATACGCGATCGAATCTGAGCATCAGGGTTAGGAATACATTCCACAGCGATCGCATTGAGATCGGTGAATTTTGGAAAGTCTTGTGATTGATTAGCAAGGCTAGAAGTAATGCGCTCTTTTGCCCCACCAAGGTGTTCTAATACAGTGATTTTGCTATTACCAAAACCGCGATCGCGTAAAGTATTTGCGACAATTTGAGGCGTTTCTTTGCCTGAACTCAAAATCAATAATTTAGCATTGGGATAGATATAAGCTTGCAGAAGTGAAGCAGGACGACCGCATAGGCTCAGGGTTTCTACTTCAGTCATCGACCAACCTAGTCGAGCGCAAATCTGGCTAAATGTGGAAGGTGCGGGAATAATTGTGATTTCTTCGATGGGAATTCGTTTAAGTAAAGTTGTGCCAATGCCAAACCACATGGGATCACCACTTGCTAATACACATAAAGCTTTACCGCGATGATCGCTAATTTTTTGAATGGTTTCTTCAATCGGTGATGTCCAAATTAAGCGCGATCGCTGATCGTTTGGCAACATGGCAAGATGGCGATCGCCGCCTACTAATATTTCGGCAGTATCAATTAGCGATCGGGCGATCGCGCTAAGTCCCGATAGACCATCTTCACCAATACCAATTATCGAAAGCCACTTTTCATCGCTCATTCTGTTTTTTTTAGTTTATGTTGCTTACCAACGCTATTTTCATAGGATCACCTGATACGCGGGAAACTCAGGTGCTTCAGCCCTGAGAGGGAAGCGAACGAGGGAATTTATTCCCTTTAGTCTTTTTAATTGTAACATTTTCACAGAATAAATACTATAATGTGAGGTATGACAC
>JBBRQX010000012.1:0-14815 GCA_038225745.1 Pseudanabaenales cyanobacterium
ACTAAGTGATCGCCGCAAATTAGGGGGCATTCTCACTGAGACAAGAATCGAAGCGGGTAAAATCCGTTATGCCGTGGTGGGACTTGGGCTTAATTGGACAAATGCAGTACCTGAAGGCGCGATCGCCTTGGCTGAATTGCCAACTACTTTATCAAGCATGGATGAACTAATCGAAGTGGTGCTTTCGGGGATTGAGCTAGGACAAATTCGTAGCGATCGCGAAGGCATGACAGGCATTTTGGCGGAATATTTGCAGATGCTTAGCAATAAAAATGTGCGTAAAACTATTGATGGACAGGAACTTCAAGGCCAAATAATCGACATTAGACCAACAGGCGAACTGGTAGTAAGATGGGAAGGCAATTCTCAAGAATCGATCTATCAGCCTCAAAACTTTTCTGTCGGCTATCAGTAGACTTACAAACATGCAAAAATCCACACTTTCCACAATTACCTTAGCTACTCTGCTTTGTCTCTCCACAAACAACTATTTCTTAGTTGGCTCAGCATATGCAGCTAGCAAATCTGCGGTTTCACCTGATGTTGCAGTATTGCAACCTTCCGCACCAGCACCTCAAGCACAACCAGCGATCGCGCCTATCGCACCACCTGCGATCAAGATCAAAACTGAAACTAATTTCAACCCTGCTCCAGCTAATAACCCTCTAAATAATCGCGAATCTGTCCAAGTTAATATTGAGACAGCATCTAATTTATCGCCAAGAGTATCTCCAAAAGTAGAATTAGGGCGATCGCAACCCGTCGAAATTGTCCTCGAAAATCGTTCGACTGGTTGCAGATTCAAAGCTAGCAGCCTCATGGAGCGCGATGCCGATATCTGTAATCCTGAAGTAGCGATCGCTAAACAAAATAGCTCGCAAAGCTATTACGAAAAAGAAAATATTCTCTACACCGCCGCATCAGGTGAAACTGCCGTCCAAGTCCGCCGACTCACGCCCCTAGAAATCGCAGCAATGAGTTTGCCTAGCAATGGCGACAAGCAAATGCTCTTCCCATTGATTGCACCCTCGATAATTAGTTCGCTATTTGGTAGTCGCGTGCATCCAGTCACAGGGCAAGTCCGCTTCCATCAAGGCACAGACTTAGCCGCCCCAGAAGGTACACCCGTTGTCGCCGCCTTTAGCGGTCGCGTAGAAATTGCAGGTTGGCTTGGTGGCTATGGCTTAATCGTGGTAATTTCCCATGGTGATACCCATGAGACTCGCTATGCTCATTTGTCTGAGGTTCTGGTCAAAAATGGGCAAGAAGTCAAACAAGGAACTGTGATCGGTTTAGTCGGTAGCACGGGCATGGCAACTGGCCCTCATTTGCATTTCGAGATCTGGCAAAAAATGCGAGATGGTTTAGTGGCGATCGATCCTACACCGCAGTTGATTTTAGCAATGGAGCAGTTGCAAAAGTATCTGGCTCAAGCGCCTAAGCCTTCTGGTAAGGCGTAAAAAACTTTAAAACCCAAAAAGCTGTAGCGCGCGCGCAGCGTGCGCTACAGCTTTTTGGGTGAATTACCTATCTACACATTCAGCGATGCACTCAAAGCGAAATTGCGAGTTAGGGCGTTCTATGGAAGAAATTATTATAATTACTGGCAACCATTCCAAAAGTGTTGCACTTCAAACTTGAATTGGCGGTTTTGCTCCTGCTCTTCGTGTGCAAAGTATCATGAAATTAGCCATTAATATTGCGCCGATTATTTCTTTGATATGAGTCACCCTAGCAACCATTTTCTTAATCTCAACTACGAAAGCGCGATCGAATCCCTCGCAGACTATCACGACGTCGTTACCGCCGCCGAATATCCGCTTCACAAATTGCGTTGGCGTAATGATCAGATTTTGCCAGCGATCGGGCTCGATCCTACTCAAGTCAATGATGATGACTTTATCGAAGCCTTCGGACATTTTCGCAGCGTGCGTCCATTCTTAGCATTGCGCTATCACGGTTATCAATTTGGTGAATATAACCCGCAACTCGGTGATGGAAGAGGCTTTGTCTATGGGCAAGTGCGCGGCATCGATGGCGAACTCTATGACTTCGGCACAAAAGGATCGGGGCGAACTCCATACTCCCGTACTGCCGATGGCAAGCTCACACTCAAAGGCGGTGTGCGCGAAATTATTGCCTCAGAAGCTTTGCACCGCATGGGTGTAAAAACTTCTCGTTGTCTCAGCCTCGTCGAAACAGGTGAAGACCTATGGCGCGGTGATGAACCTTCGCCAACGAGATCAGCGGTAATGGTACGCTTTTCGCGATCGCATATTCGTTTCGGCACATTCGAGCGTTTGCAATGGATTCGACGTGCCGATCTCATTCGCAAACTGCTAGATCATGTTTTGCAAATTTACTATCCACATCTATGGGAGAAAGAAAACCAAGATGGCAAGTTCTATTTAGAACTAGTGGAGCGAGTTGCTACACTCTGCGCTCAATGGATGGCAGCAGGTTTTTGTCACGCGGTTCTCAATACTGACAACATGTCGATTACAGGCGAAAGTTTTGATTATGGGCCCTTTGCTTTCATTCCAACTTACGATCCACGATTCACGGCTGCTTATTTCGATCATGCAGGACGCTACAGCTACGCCAATCAACCCGCCGCTTGTTATTGGAATCTCGAAAAGCTGCAAGATCCTCTGAGTTTAGTCATGGACAAAGATGAGATGCGATCGTCATTGGAGAAGTTTAAAGACTTCTATCGCAGGGCCTATTGCGAAATCATGTTGAAGCGTTTGGGATTTGGCGCTTTATCTGAGCCCGAAACTGAAGAGTTAATTGGCTCAACCCTAGAATTGCTTTCGGTTGTGCAAGCGATCGGCTATAACCAATTCTTTGTCAAGCTCCGTCAATCGTTTCAGACTAATTGGCGCGAAGGTATAAGCAATATTTTTGCCAATCACGATTGGGAACTCACCGATGAGCAAATCTCCTTATTAGAAAAATGGCGAGTTGTCTATCATCAACTACTAATTCGCTTACCGATTGCCGAAATGGAAAATATCGCCCAGCAACTCAAACAAGCCAATCCCAACATAATTTTCTTACGCCCTAAAATCGAAGAACTTTGGGAACGAATTACCGTCGATGATGATTGGCAACCTCTGTATGAGGCGATCGCGCAACTACAAAACTAAAAAAAGAGGGTGCAAAGCACCCTCTTTTTTAGTCAGATAAACGATTCTTGAGACTTTCCGCAATCTTTGCCCCCAAATATTCAGGAATTAAGTTTTCGTTAGGCCCTAATAAATACAAAATCAAACGTGTGCGCCCACGCCAAACCAATAAATTCGCATTCACTACCAATAAATCTTCTTGCCAGATCGCATTCATCACTTTATAAAATAATCCTGGTTGGCTATCTGCCTCCACCAACAACGCTGGCAAATGAAACACGCGATCAACATAAAAATTTGTTTCGACCTTTTTGAGTCCACTATCGAGGTTAAACTCCAGCGCTAGCATCTCCTCCACTTCAAAGCGCCCTAACAAAGTCTCCTTGATTGCCTTCCGCACATTTTCCGCCGTTTTCTGTGGTAATGCCTTCCCGCCGCGTGAGATCACCAACTTGATAAAAACTAACATCGGCGTATGGATCTGCCCATACAAACTAAGGCTATGAATCGTCAAACCATAGGCAGCTAACACCCCAAAAATGTCATTCAATAAAAAAGACTGATTACGGTAAACAAAATACAACACACTCCTGCTGCTTTCAGCCCTTAACTCAATTACCGCTTCCTTAGTTTGGTAAAGCTGATACGCCAAACGCAGGTTTTGCAGTTGAATGTCACTGCTCACAAACTGCTCGTAAAACTGCGGAAAGCTCGTGTTAAAGCGTTTCAGTAACTCGACCGTTGAGATTTTTAGCCCATACGTCATTACCTTAGATTCCTATATAAAAGTTATGCGATCTTGCAGAATTATAGCTCACCAAAAGCGGTTGAAGGAAAAATGATCGCCATTAGTCTGATGCTCAATTTTTTGTAAAAAAGCGATCGCATATTTTATTAGAGATTGAGAGATATCGCGATCGCAATTTTGACTATTATTTATTGATTCGTTTATTCGGCAAATACCTCAGCCAAAATATCAAGAACTTCTCTTTGCTCGTTTTCAGATATTTGACCAATTTTTTTGACTAGTCTAGATTTATCAACTGTACGGATTTGATCGAGAACTATTTGACCAGCCTTACCCTGAAATTCACAAACAACGCGACTGGGATATGCTCGACCTTTTGTGGTCATTGGCGCAATAATCATAGTGGAAATATGGTGGTTCATCTCATCGGGCGAAATAATCACGCATGGTCTTGTCTTTTGAATTTCACTGCCAATCGTAGGATCGAGATTGACTAGCAATACATCAAATCGATTGACTACCATTCCCAATGAACTTGATCCCAACTTGATAAATTAGCTTCATCTAAGAGCTTGTCATCCTGTTGTTCCGCCATAGACATAAAAGCGTGATCCCAACCAATCCGTAACTGGGGTATTTGACGGATAGTTAGGTGATCTCCTTTCACTTCGATTTCAACTTCTGCATGAATACCGCTTAACTCTAATAGAGTTTTAGGAATACGGATACCTTGAGAGTTACAAATTTTAATTATTCTAGTTTTTATGGTTGTACTCATGTTTACTTTAAAATCAAAAGTAATTACATTGTAGCTCCATCCTGCTTGTTAGTTTGTCCTATGTAGACGAGCATAACTAAACCCAAGAAGCTGTGGCGCACGCTGCGCGTGCGCCACAGCTTCTTGGGTTTTATGTAACGCGGGTGAGAATGATAAACCCAGCCGTAATGCCGATTAAATTTGGCATCCATGCGGCGGCGATCGGTGAGAGAAATTCCACCTGACCGAGAGCGCCACAAATAAATAGCAGTAAATAGTAACCAAAAATAATTAATACACTCAAGCCAAATCCGATCGCTGCCCCAGTTCTTTGCGGACGCATTCCTAGCGAAGCCCCGACGATCGCAAAGACTACACAAATAAAAGGTAGCGCATATTTTTGCTCAAGCCTGACCTCTAACTTGCGAAGTTCTTTGGTATTGCCAGATTGTTTGAGTAAGTCAATATTGCGACGAATATCGCTAATATTCATTTCCTCTGTACTGCGCTGCTCTTGAGCTACATCAAGGGGGGCGCGGGGTAAACGCAGATTTTGATCTTCAAAGCGAAGAATGCTGCGGTAATTGCCATCTGGACCAATTAAATAAGTTGTGCCTTTACTAAATCTCCAGACACTTTGCTCAGGAATCCAGACGGCTGACTCGGCTGCCAAAATTTGCTGAAGTTGTCCTTGCGAAAAGTCTAAAACCGTCAAGCCACGCATCTCTTTGCCATCAAAGCTCCGCGCATAAAAGCTGCGAACTAAGCCCTGCTTAGTTGTGCCATTTTCTTGTGGCACTTCACCATATTGCTGATAAAAAATATCTTGACTTTTAAATTGGACATTTTCTTGGTTTAAGGCTGCCCTCAACGTACTGCGAGATTGCCAGTTTGCGGCAGGGACGATCGCCTCATTAAATACATAGGTCATGCCCGTCACAAATAGGCTCAGGACGAGCGCGGGTAAAACTAAACGGTAAGCACTCACCCCACAACTGCGTAAAGCCGTTGTTTCCCCATCTCCAGACATGCGGCTGTAAGAGAGCAATGTCGCTAGCAGCATTGACATGGGGAACGAATAAACCATGAATCCTGGGATCTGGTAGCCGAAAATCTGGAGCGCTGTCAAAACGCTTAATCCTGCATCAGTAATCAGACGGATTAGTTCAAACAGGGAACCGATCGCTAAAATCACGGAGGAGAATGCGCCCACACCAAACAAAAATGGGATCAGCATCTGCGTGACTAAATAGCGATCCATGATCGATAGTCTTGGTAGCCATCTTAGCGACACGTTTGTAGCTTTTTTCCTCTGAGCCGTTTGTAAGGTTGACATTTCTGATAATTGACTCTAAATCGAGATTACAGGTTTTTGGACTGATTATATTTTTTCAATACCGAAAATACTGAAAAATATAATCAAAAATGAAATTTTTCGCCCAAATAATATTTGCGAACATCAGGATCGTCTGCTAATTCTCGGCTAGAACCGTCAGCAAAAACTTCCCCTTCACGCATGATATAAGCGCGATCAGTAATTGATAGTGTTTCGCGAACATTATGATCGGTGATTAACACGCCCATATTGCGATCGCGTAAGTTACTGATAATGGTCTGGATTTCACCAACGGCGATCGGATCGATACCCGCAAAGGGTTCATCTAGCAAGATAAATTTGGGTCCTTCTTCGCCAACTGCCAAAGCTCTAGCGATTTCAGTACGACGACGTTCTCCCCCCGACACTTGGATTCCCATCGTATCAGCAATTTTGGTCAATCGAAATTCTTCTAGCAAAGTGCGAAGGCGATGAATTTGTAACTGTTTTGGTACATTGGTTTGCTGCATTACTAATAGAAGATTATCGCGTACCGATAACTGTCGAAAAATTGTCGCTTCCTGCGCCAGATATGCCATGCCCATCCGCGCTCGTTTGTGAATTGGCAGACTGGTAATGTCTTGGTTGTCGAGCCAGACACTACCGCTATCAGGCTGAATCAATCCTGTCGCCATATAAAACGAGGTAGTTTTACCAGCACCATTTGGCCCCAGCAGCCCAACAATTTCCCCCTGCTTGACAGTGAGACTGACTTTCTGAACGACTTGCCTGCCGCTATAGTTTTTACTAACATTGTCGAGGGAGATTTGCATTTTTACTTACCATTTGGAGGTAACTTTTCGGGAGAGGCTGTCAAGGTGGGTGGGCTGACTTGCTGCTTTTTAAAGGCGGGTTTGATTTGAGTTACAGGTGTGGCAGAGGTGGCAGGATTGTTAGCGAGATCGCGATCGGGGACTAAGTAAATTGTTTCGACCTGTTGGTTATTGGCTGGAGCGGCGACAAATTTGCCCTCAGTTACAAGATAGGTCACAGTTTGAGCTTTGATGCTGTTCACCCCTTCTTGAGTAACAACCACATTTCCTGTCAAAACTACCCGCTGTTCCTTAGAGAAATACTGTGCTTGCTCCGCGATCGCATCAATCTGTCGGGCGGGATAAGTCATCTTGACGTTGCCAGTTGCTGTGACTACACCTGTGATCGAGTTAGCTTCTTGAACATCAGCACGAATCGTCAGGGAAGTATTCGCGTTTTGGGCTTGAGTCGGTGGCAATGCGCTAGCAGCGATCGCCAATATTGGGATGGCGATTAGCAATAACTTCGCGATCGCGGATTTGGGAAATGGGAACATCATGGGGTTTGTACCTTTTGTTCATACAAATTTACAATGGCTGCGACCACTTCATCTATAGATAGACCATCGGTATTCACTAAAGTTGCATCGATCGCCTGAGTCAGGGGTGAATGATCGCGGGTCGAGTCTTGGCGGTCGCGTTCTTGGATTTCACGCTCAAGGGTGGCGAGATCGGGGGCAACCTGACCTTGAGAGATGAGATCGTCTTGGCGGCGCTTGGCTCGCTCTTGCGCCGAGGCAGTCAAAAAGATTTTTATTTCCGCATCAGGAAATACATGAGTGCCAATGTCGCGCCCTTCCATGACCACGCCACCTGCTTGTCCAATTAGTTGCTGTTGCTTAACCAAAATTTCGCGCACGTTGGCTTGAGCCGCGATCGCCGATACATTCGCGGTTACTTCATGGGTACGAATTTCGGTGGTGATATCTTCGCCATTGAGCAAGACTTGCATCGGCTTACCTGCGATCGGATTAGCAAATAGTTGGATTTTTGATTTGGCGGCGATCGCTTGCACTTTGTCTTGTTCACGCAAATCAATACCTTCTCGTAATACCGCTAGCGTGACGCTGCGATACATTGCACCAGTATCTAAAAACAATAAACCTAATCTGTTGGCAACCTGTTTAGTAACCGTGGATTTGCCCGCACCTGCGGGACCATCGATCGCAATGATCGGTTTTCTGGGGGTGATGGTATGACTCAGCAAAATATTATCGATTAAGCGTGTATTTCCAATTCGAGCCGCGATCGCCAGCATCAACTCTGACTCAGATCTAATTTGATTGCATGGTTGTAAGGTCTTGGCATCGACTAACTCAATATACTCTAGGTTAATTTCAGGTAACTTGACTAAATAATTTCGCGCTGCTTCGATAATGTGAGACGGGGAACATAATTTATAGCAAAGAAAAAATTGTTGTTGAGATTGCAGCAAGCTTTGGTGGATATGCGCTGCCAAAACGCGATCGCTAATTGACAAGTACCGATTACGGGAACTGTAGGCTAAGCCACTCGGTTCGCGCACAGTAGGACAGCCAACAATTTCTACGGGCAGATTTAAATCATCGACCAATCGCCGAATAATCGCTAGCTGTTGACCATCTTTGCTACCAAAGTAGGCGTAATCAGGTTGCACGGCATTCAAGAGCTTGGTGACGATTGTGGCTACACCTTGAAAATGTCCAATCCGCGATCGCCCACACAAAGTGTTGGTCATTTCGGGCGGCGGTATAACTTGCGTTACTTTGGCGCTATCTACACCCATTTCTGCGACACTGGGCGCAAAAATGGCGTTAACTCCCGCATTTTCACAGATCTGGAGATCGCTTTCTAATGTGCGTGGATACTGATCAAAATCTTCACCTGCGCCAAATTGCAAAGGATTAACAAAAATGCTGACCACCACGCAAGCATTTTTAGTTCTTGCGCGATCAATTAGGCTCAAATGTCCAATGTGTAAAGCTCCCATTGTTGGTACAAGCCCAACTGATACTTGCCCCAAATGCTCTGATTTTTGAGCAGTTAAGTAATCACGGAGAGAAGCGATCGTCGTAAATAGCTGTGTCAAGCAATCAACCTCAACGAAATCACCATAGAAAGCATAACAAAAAGCAAAAAAAAGATGGGGAGCGCTTCGCGCTCCCCATCTTTTTTTTGCTTTACTTAGATAAGACTTCGAGCCTAACTGGTGCGACTCCAGAAGCGATTAAACCAATCACATTGGCTGCTGCCGTAGAAATATCGATTACGCGACCATGAGCATAGGGACCGCGATCGTTGATACGTACTACAACTGACTGACCGTTATCCATATTTACGACCCGTACTAAAGTACCAAAAGGTAAACTAGGGTGTGCAGCCGTTAAGTCACTAGCATTAAATATTTCACCACTGGCACTGTAATTGCCATCAAAGCCAGGTCCGTACCAAGAAGCCATGCCAGACATTACGCCAACGATGCGATTATTTAAAGCTGGTTTAAAGGAAGAATTGGTAGCAAATTTGGGTTTTGGGGAGTTACTAACTTCAGACAAAGGCTTAGCGCCACCAAGTAAGCGGCGGAGCAAATTTGCTGATTCTAAAACGTCTTGGGTTTGATCTTGTAAAGACTCTGGAAAAACTGCTTGTTTATCAAACTTCAGTGTGGCGCGATCGCCTAAATCGATTACATAGTTACCATTTTTCCAATTAGGAATAATCTTATTGGGGTCAAGTCCATCGCGATTAAGTTGATTAATTAATGCGGCGGCGGCTGTGGCACGTTCAATAGGGTCAGACGAGGCTAAAAGGCTCTCGGAGCTATCATTTGCTGACTTCGCTGAATTATTAGAATCACTAGACCCAAGTTTGATATTTGTTGATGCTAGCTTGATCGATTCAGAATTCTTTTTAGTTTCGCTCTTAGTCTTTGATCCTCTCAATGAGTCTTTCTGAGCATTGTCTGAGGTCGATTTGGCTGATTCTTCAGACTCTATATAAGTAACTACAGGAATGCCTCTAACATAAACTGTGGCGGCATTTTTGCCATTTAGTTTGTGTGTGTGTATAGTGGCGATCGCATCATCTTTGGTTCTAACTAGCGACTGCGATCGCGTTTCTCCCACTTTTAGAGAATTAGATAAAGAAGTAGATGCTGCGTTGATAGCCTTGGGTTCTGATTGAGATGACTGTTGAGCCTGTGCGCTATGGGAAGCAAGACTTGAGACGATAGCAAGAGCTACTACTGAAGTAGATAGAGTGTAGCTCCAGTTCCAATTAAGCATAGGTAAAATAGAAGATGAAGATAAACGACTAGACCATGGACAAAAGCTTCTGACAAAAGCTTTACTGAGAATAAACTTCGACCAAAATTACTAACAGGCAATTTTGCTAACTGGGAACAAAATATAAATAACTTTGTTCATGTGATTGAGATTAACATGGTTATTCAAAATAGCGATACTTTAGCAGTTAAACCCTGTCTGGGTAAAGATTTAAAGCTTTCTTTCTCTTTAAAAACGTAAATTTTGCTTCTTTCTCATTAGAATTCTTTATAAAAATGGAACTTTGTGCTAATAATCACAAGAAAAACTCTATAAAAGTATGTCTTTAGGAATAGGTATTTTTACGCTGAAAAAAGTGTTATGTGCATGGCGACTCAATATACAAGAAAATTTCGGTTTTAGTTACAATCTGTCTTGAGTTTTGTCCTAACGTAAACCTTATGAAGAGGTGATCCCAGCAATAAAGTGCTAAAAATAGCAATAAGTCATTCCTTAGATGGATACCAAAATCAAATTTATAGCAAATATTTAAAAGAATTTGATAAATATACTCAAATCGAACTAAATCTAAATTTTTAGGTTTAAAAAAATCGTAAATGTATGGAGATAACTAAGAAGTTAAGCAAAACATTTACGGTTAAAGTATAAGAATTTCTAATCAATCATCAGAAATTTTTTTCAAAATCTTAAAAAATTCAGGCGATTTCTTTGATGTTGCAAAAAAAAGAGGCGACATTAAAGTACCACCTCTCTTTTTATTGGTTAGGGCTTCGATATTTTATTGCGCGATCGCATCATTTAACTTCCCACTCCGAAATCCTTCTAAGTCCAAAGTAATCGAAGTAAATCCATATTCACGAAAGGTTTTAGTAAGATCTTCAATCGCACCAAAATTCATAAATTCGAGTAGGCGATCGCATGGCACTTCGATTTTGGCAGTATCCCCCATTGATCGCACACGGATATCACCCTTCCAGCCGCGATCGCGTAGATACTGCTCCGTATTACCCACACGGTGCAATTTCTCGATTGTAATCTCTTCACCATAGGGAAATCGCGAACTTAGGCAGGGTTGCGAAGGCTTGTCCCACCAAGGCATCCCTAAATATTGCGATAACATGCGGACTTCGATTTTACTAATCCCCACCTCGGCAAGAGGCGATCGCACGCCACGTTCTTTGGCAGCCTGAATCCCTGGTCGATAATCTTGCAGATCGTCAGCATTTAAGCCATCGACGACATAGCCATAGCCCATTGATTTCGCAAGTGGTTTGAGGGTGTCATGAAGTTCGCTCTTGCAGAAATAGCAACGATTAATCGGATTAGATGTGTAGTTAGGGTTATTCATCTCATCGGTTTGCACGATTTGATGTTTGATGCCCATAAATTCAGCTTGAACTTTTGCCGCAGCGAGGTCGGCTGGTAATAATGACGGTGAATTAGCGGTAATCGCTAAGGCGCGATTACCTAAAACATCAAAGGCAACTTTGGCGATGAGCGTGCTATCAATGCCGCCCGAATAGGCGACAAGGACTTCTGATGATTCATTAAAAATGTGGCGTAGGCGATCAAGTTTTTCGGACAAAGGGGCTTTTAACATAAAGGCTTTTGAAACAGTGGGATAACAATTTATATTCCTTTATTATTTTGATTCACTTTACGATCAACATTCTGATTTAGCTGCATGGGCAAAAGTACAAGTGTTTTTATAAGTAGCTAGGCAAAAAAACAAAAAGCTGTGGCTTACGAAATTAGTTAGTTTGCGTAAATAACCATTATCGCAAACTAATCGATTTCGTAAGCTACCTGCAGGAGTGTTATCTAGCTTGCAAACTCTTTTAAAACCATTGCTAGAAAAGCACTTGAGAGGTTTTTAAATAGGATTACCGCGATTTTCATAATGAGATCCCCTTGACGTATAGTTGACATATCGATAAGGAGTAAAAAATAAATGTCACAGGAAGAATTTCAAAAACAAGTTTTAGATTCACTCAACGAACTGAAATCAGACTCAGTAGTATTGAGGGCAGACATAGAAAAATCTAATGAGAAATTTGATGTTTACCGACAAGCAACTCAATCACTGGTTAACCTTGCCTTTGGACTGATAGCCAGCGCCACAATTATCACAGTGGTTTCATCAGTCTTCAAACGATAAATTTTAATAGCGTTACGCTGCTATACGACATTTCACAAAAATCAGGATAATTTGTTAATCTAAATAAGAACTATTTGCAAGTAGCTAGACTTAATGGATCGGCAACGTAGAAAAATATTAGAGTTGGGGCTTGCTGGAATGGGAATAATTGGTGGCGCGATCGCCTGTAGTCCTGTAGCATTCTTGGATCGCAAAAACGAACCAAATAACACACCAAAAAAAATTGTCATTCCGCCGATGCAGATAAGTGATGCTTCACAGGAGCGAATTAAGAGCAGTGGACTCGATCCGATCGCGGCTTTGCGAGAATTTGACTATGGCAAAGTTAGCCAAGAGAATGGGCGCACTGTACGCGAATTTCAACTGACTGCAAAAACTAAAACAGTTAAGTTAAATGCGGCGACTGACTTTATTACTTGGAACATAAACGATCGCGTACCAGGTCCAACACTGAGAGCAACGGCAGGCGATCGGGTGCGAATTGCCTTTGCAAATCAAGCTGGTCATTCGCACTCGTTACACTTTCATGGTGAACATGCGTCGGCGATGGATGGGGTGAAACCAATTCGGAATGGGGCGGCGACTATTTATGAATTTGATGCGCTGCCCTATGGGGTACATCTCTATCATTGCCATGTGGAGCCAGTAGCACGACATATTGGTAAAGGGTTGTACGGTATGTTTATAATCGATCCACCAACGCCGCGCCCCCCTGCGGATGAGATAGTTTTAATCATGGCGGGGTATGACACTAATGGGGATGGGCGTAATGAAATGTATGCCTTTAATGGTTTGCCGCACTTTTATATGCAGCAACCGATCGCAGTGCAACAAAATCAGCTATTGCGTTTATATGTCCTTAACATGATTGAATTTGACCCTGTGGCAACATTTCATGTCCATGCCAATATGTTTCAGGTATATCGCACAGGGCGGAGTATGACTCCCAGTGAAGAAACCGATGTGATCACGATGGGAACGGCCGAGCGGCATATTTTAGAGTTGACATATCGGTTCACGGGCAAATATATGTTTCATCCGCATCAAGATGCGATCGCTGAAGCTGGCTGTATGGGTTTATTTGATGTAGTTACTTAAGGTGGTTTCTTAAAAATCAAAAAAAATTAGCGGCATAAAGCACTACCTATTTTTTGATTTTATTGATAATTATTTGTAAGTTCATGTTCTAATAGGATTAAATCAGTTAATGCAACTTAGTTGCATTAATAGACAATTATTCATCTAGTTATATTTTATTCATTTTTAATTTCATGCTTGCAATCTTCTCTCCCATTCTCAAATACTTTAAAGCTCTAGTTAAAACTAAAACCTTCTTTCTGCTGTTTGCTTTGTCTTTGGTTAGCGCGATCGCTATTTCTGCTTGTACTAATGAATCCAAAGTCACAAGTTCACCAGTCGCAAGTGAGACAACTGAGTCTAAATCTGGGTCTAAACTTGAGACTCAAAAAGACTCAATGATGACTGGTCATAGCAAAGCCAAGATTAATATCAATGAGGCGATCTTGTCGGAGCTAGATAAGGTTGAAGCGAAGTTAGGAGTTGCGGGTTTATCTAACAAAATTCAGGCGGCGCGTCCCTATGCGAAGACTGAGGATTTAGTCACGAAGAAAGTCATAACTGCGCCACAGTTTGAACAAATCAAAGATATGGTTGGCACGGAAACTGTCGAACTGACAGGAGAGGCTAAGGATGTTGATTATTTGACTAAGTTGGGACTGATGAAAGGTCACATGATCGTAGCCAAAGAATTACTTGATGTTCAGAAACCTGAACAAGCACTTCCTCACATCGGACATCCTGTTGAAGAAATTTATGCGGATGTAGAAGGACAACTGAAACAACGTAATGTCAAAGATTTTAAGCAGTCGCTGATGAATTTGCAGCAATTGATTAAATCTAAACCTAGCGATCCGATGGTTGCGGCTAAATATAATGAGGCGATGACTGGTATCGATAAGGCGATCGCTGCCATCCCTGAATCCCAACGTCAATCACCCAAGTTGGCGCTACAAGTGATTAATGCAATTCTCGATACTGCTGGCTCAGAATATACAGCCGCGATCGCAAATAATAAAATCAAAGAAATTATTGAGTACCAAGACTCACGCGGTTTCACGCTCTATGTCGAGCAGTTGTACAAAAATATTGCTCCAGCAATGCAAAAAGATTATCCCGACGCTCACAAACAATTTACCGCAAGTTTAGCAAAACTAAAACCAGCTTACCCTAGCCCACTTGCGCCTGAAAAACCTGTGCTGTCAGTTGCTGATATGTCAGAACTGATTAAAGGGAACGAACAAGCCGCCGCCACAGTTTATACAAAATCTTAAAAACATGGACTTTAGTTTAACTCTTCCCACCTTTGCGATTACTTTGCGTGAAGGAGTCGAAGCTGCCTTAGTAATTGGTATTGTCTTGGCTTATCTCAAACGAGCCAAGCGATCGCATCTTAATCGTTGGGTATTTGCAGGGATTGGCGCTGGTCTGGTGATTAGTGCGATCGTTGGCATTATTTTTAATTGGTTTATGCAAAGCGTTAGTGCTAGCAACCCA
>JBBRQX010000013.1:0-14428 GCA_038225745.1 Pseudanabaenales cyanobacterium
ATTCTTCTAATAGATTCTCTAAAGATATTTGCATGATCGGTTAATTTTTTTTGCTACCCCACTATTCTAAAAAATTTTGATCTCATATTTAGCTAAACATAAAAACTCTTAAAATCCAAAAAAGCTGTAGCAAACGCACAGCGTGAGCTACAGCCCTTTTGATTTTATTTTCGCCTCATTGCGATCGCTCAAACAACGCAACCCATAAACGGCGTGATCCGATGTGAGAACTATAAAATAGCAAATCAATTAATAACTTTAATGCTAAACGTTGAATCGCATCAGGCTTAGCTTGTTCCTCTTCTGCCATCCGTTCTTGATACAGACTATTAAAGCGATCAAGATAATCACCTAAAATTGGTTCGCGGTAGGGTGGACGCTTGAGGGCGGTAGATTTTTCTAACTGAGCAACGGCATTACGAATTGCAAATTGTTGCTGCGCGGCAAGCGTACAACTAATTAAAGTCATCGCCTTTGCTTCATCCACATCCAGCTTTTTACGCCCCTTGCCCTTGCGTAATGGGCTAGCCTGCCGCAAGCGCCACAACGTAATGCGATCGCTTAAAATCTCTTCTAAACCTAACTTCTCTGCAACCGCCAGCATTTGATCGGAGCCAAGCCCTGTTAATGCTTCTATGGCAAGCAGTACCAAATCCAAATGCGCCTTCATGGCCTGCAACTGAGGTAAGTCTGGATTGTTAAAGGAAGTAGCAGGATGAGATGTCATGAGTCAGAATTAGATCTAATTTGCGGTAAAGGTGGCAGAGGTAGAGGGCGATACATAACTCTTGACTGCTCAGCTATATCTTTAGTTGCTTTACTAATCACACTAATATCGCTTACTTTGCTAACTGCTTGATCATTTGATATACCAATCACTTCACCACGCGAAGCACTTCGCGCCCTGCCTTGGTTTGCCCATGCTTGCATAGAACTAATTTGCTCCCTAGCCGTGCTAGCCAAGGGATAGGTTTCCGCGATCGCCCCTAAAATATCCTCGGTACAAACATCGCGTTGTTCGTGGAAAGCGCGATACATTCCTTCAATGATCGCCTGTTCTATTTCTGCGCCACTAAACTCTTTGGAAATGGCTGCCATTTCCTCAATATTAAAAGTGCGTAGTTCCATCGGACGAAAACGTTTTAAATGGAGTAGAAAGATTTCTTTGCGTTCTTCATAAGTCGGTAAATTAATAAAGAATAATTCATCAAATCGTCCTTTGCGTAATAGTTCGGGCGGTAAAGCATTAATATTATTCGCGGTTGCCACGACAAAGACTGGACTAGATTTCTCTTGCATCCATGTTAATAGTGTTCCCAATACGCGCTGACTCGTTCCCGAATCGCCCATACTATTCGCAATCCCTCCGAAAGCTTTATCGATTTCATCAATCCAGAGAATACAAGGTGCAAGGGCTTCGGCTAGCTGAATTGTTTGGCGGGTGCGGCTTTCCGACTGTCCGACTAAACTTCCAAATAAGCGTCCCACATCCAATCTCAATAATGGTAAGCGCCAAAGATTAGCGATCGCCTTAGCACAAAGACTTTTGCCCGTTCCTTGAATACCCAATAGCAAAACGCCGCGAGGATTCGGCAAACCAAACGCCCTTGCTTCATCGGAAAAGGCTTGCTGTCGCTGCATCAACCAGAGTTTGAAATTATCCAACCCACCGATGCTATCTAGGGTTTCATTTGGAGTAAAAAATTCTAAAAATTCAGTTTGACGAATCCGTTTTTGCTTCTCCAGCAATACGCAATCAATATCTGATTCATTCAGAAAATGTTTCTGAACTATTGATTTAGATAGCGTGTGACAAATGCGATCGCGTGTCATCCCCATACAAGCTTTAATCAATTGTTCGAGACTATTTCCTTCCATCCGCAACTGCTCAGGTGGAATCATCTGTTCGATAATATTACGAATTTCTATATTTTCAGGCAATGGGAAATACAAAACCGCGACCTGTTCCTCAAGTTCCGATGGTAATTCTAACAATGGACTCAGCAGAATCAAAGTTTTGCGCGAATTACGAAAACTGCGATAGAGATTACGAAGTTGGCGTACAAAAATCTCATCTAGTCGTTGAGCAGCTAAGCGCCGATGCAAATCGCGAAATACATAAATAGTCGCTGTATTGCGATCGCTACTTTCGACAATTTGCAAAGCTTGCAGCAAATTATTTTTACCGTCTTGGTTATGCTCAAAACCACGCACTAGATCGTAATAAAGCATCTGACGCGGCGGGCCACATTCCTGCGCGACTTGGGCGATCGCCTTTTCTGCGCGTTCTTCTTCCCATG
The DNA here is from genome assembly GCA_038225745.1 of Pseudanabaenales cyanobacterium. Classification (GTDB taxonomy): domain Bacteria; phylum Cyanobacteriota; class Cyanobacteriia; order Pseudanabaenales; family Pseudanabaenaceae; genus Pseudanabaena. Next base: position 2,301 of record JBBRQX010000013.1, read on the forward strand.
TCACGATATAAATAATCGGACATTTAGCACGGATCAGCAAACTAAGTTCTTCTTTGAAATTGAGAGATTTCATGCACAAATGCCTTGGATTTACAAAAACTCACCTAGCGAGCTTTTTTAGCGTTTTTAACAGCTAATTTAAAGATAATTTTAGAAGAAATCGTCGCTTACTGACTCTCGATGTGGTGTTGGTTGTGATTTTAAATGACTGAGAAATTGTAACAGCTCATCATTAGTTAATTGCTGACGTGACTTTTTATCAAAAGTCCTTACCAAATAGTCACGCCCCTGTACTTTTGTCCAGCTTAGACGCTCCATTTCCACATCGATTTTAGAAATCGCATCAGATAGATCAACAGGCTCAAGCGCAATTTGTGGTGCTGAGGACTTGATTGGTGCAGGTGCTGTATAGGTCGGTGGTGTTGTTACCGCTTCACTAGGCGGATAATACGCATTATCTTCGGGAATATACTCACTGGCGTAGTCTGGGGCTGGCTTGGCTTGGATGGTCTGCGTCGTATGAGTTATAGGATATGAATCGCTACGCCCAGCCAAATTTCCTGCGATCCCCAACTGGTTAAAGTTGGCGGATGGTAATGAGTTGACAGTTGAGGGTTCGCGGGAAACTTGGGCTAGTATCGGCGATCGCCCTGCGTAGTTGCCATAGTTATGATCAAAGCTATTGTCAAAGGCAAGCCCCGCGATTGCCAGAGCGCGTTTTATCGCCCGATCTTCAGCTATTTCCAGATCGCTATCGACAGCCGTGGCAGTCCCCATGATCGCATCTCCTTCAGAGACGATCGCCCTAAAAGCATGGAGACCATCGATTTTTGGAAGCATCTCAGTTTGGATGCGACCTTGTGGGTATTGAGAACGAAACTGAGCAAACATAAATAAATACGAAAATAAGTACGGAATCAAACTTTTATGAGACTTTTATTGGGCTTTTGTCAAACATTACCGCGCTTTGCGCTGTTATAAAACTCGGAAAATTTTTTAAAAGTGCCGCGAAGCGGCACTTTTAAAAAATTTCCTGTACTACTCAAAGCCTCAACACGCTGTAACTAAAGGTGGTGTATACCCAAGAATCTTATTTTCATCTACCTCATCAATCTGATCGGGATCAAGATATTCATCGGCATAGCGCAAATAAACTTTTTCGCTGACAAATAAATCGAAGAGATCGGGATCAATGTGACCATTCAACCTCATATTACCGAGAATCTTTAAACATTCGGTCAAAGTTTTCCCTTTTTTGTAAGGACGATCCTTAGCGCTGAGGGCTTCAAAAATATCCGCAATCCCCATCATCCTCGCAGGCAAAGACATCTGATCGCGGGTTAGTCCCTTTGGATAGCCTTTACCATCCATGCGTTCATGATGACCGCCCGCATATTCAGGTACACGGCGGAGATTGCGGGGATAGGGCAATTGCTCAAGCATTTCAATCGTAACAACGATATGATCATTAATAACTTTGCGCTCTTCAGCCGTAAGAGTTCCTCTCGCGATATTCAAGTTATAGACTTCATCTTCGGTTAAGAAATTTGTTTCAGTCCCTTGAGGATCGATCCAGCGATAGGCGGCAATTATTTGCAAGCGCTCTTTATATTCATCACGCATAAACTCGCCGCCGATATTACAGATTTTTAAAAAAGCCTGATCACTAGAATATTGAGCAATTTTTTGTTGGAGATTAGCTTCTAATTCAGGAATAATACTGAGATTCCCAGACTCGATCGCGGCAATTTTTTGGTTGAGAAAATCGATTTCTGCATCCCGTTTCAGCACTTCAAAGCGAGTATTGACTAGATGAATCCGATCAAAAATTGTTTCCAACTTTGTGGCTTTATCGATCACATGCACAGGGGTCGTCACCTTACCGCAATCGTGTAACAGTCCCGCGATTTTGAGTTCATAGCGCTCATCATCATTTAATTGAAAGCCTTTGAAAATACCATAATCAGCTTTGCACGCAGCATCAGCGATCATCATTGTTAAAGTGGGGACGCGGCGACAGTGAGCGCCATTGTAAGGTGATTTTTTGTCGATCGCCTCAGAGATGAGATTAATAAATGACTCAAATAGTTCGCGGAACTGACCGATTAGTTTGTTATTGGTTAAGGCGATCGCGGCTTGAGATGCTAAGGATTCGGCGATGCGCTGGGAAACCTGAGAAAATTCGATAATTTGATTGCCATAAAGACTTTTGGCGTTGATTAATTGTAAGACTCCAATCAACTCATTTTCATGATTGAGCATGGGCAGAGTCAAAAATGACTGCGATCGATAGCCTGTTTTGGTATCAAAAGCTCTAGTTCCTGCAAAGTCAAAGCCTTCGGCGGTATAAGCGTCAGGAATATTAATTGTTTTTTTATATAGGGCGGCATGAGCGGCGACCATTGTGTTATTGGGATTGCCCAATTCATCGTAGAGAGGTAAAGGCTCAAAAGAAATTGGTCTCCCTATTTTTGCACCCATCATGATGCCAAGAGAGTCATTCATGATGATTTCAAACTGGAGATGCTTTTTGTCCTCTGTGGCTAAATACAACGTTCCACCATCCGCATTTAAGATCGTTTTTGCCCCCTTCAAAATCATCTCTAGTAATTTAGGCGTGTTTTTTTCGGTTGAGAGTGCTATGCCAATCTCATTCAGCTTTTCGATTAGTTCAAAAGATTCTGTTTTGGTATCGCCTATGTCCATAGCTTTTATCCCTATTTTTTATTCCTACTTATCAGCAACATCTTTTTTTAATGTCACGAAGGATTGAACTTGTTAATTTTTCTTGGGTTGATTGGAGTCAATCAATATCTTCGGTAAAGGTGGTAAACCAGTTTTTCCCCAGAATTGTTGAAATTGTTGGGGTTGAGCTAGCCGCCACCCGAACAATAAAATCGTAGCTAAAAATGTTGTTGTCAGACCAAATTTCACAAGACTTATCACAATTTGTCTGTGATTTGGGTTAGAGATTTGAAAACTCCTATTCAAATGTGAAGATTTAGGGTCTTCAGTATTTACTTTGGCATTTACTTCGGGATTCAAACTTATGGTGGGCTGAAGCGAGGATTGAAGAATTGTTTGCTCTAATTGTTCCTGCAAATGTTTCTGTAACTGCTGCACAATCGGCGGTGCTTGATCGGTTCTCGACCATTGTCGGGCGATCGCTGAAGGAATAGCACATAAATTTTTGGAGTTTAGTTTGGCAATGCGATCGCGTAAGGATATCTCGTTAGAGATTAAAACCACACATGTCTGAGGATGGGCATTGGCAACACCAACTGCACTTTGAGCGACATTCATCATCAATTTTGCCTTGCGACTCAGATTTTGGGTAGTCCTAATTAACAAGTCTGGATGTTTGGCGGTTAAGGGCGTAATTTGCCAGTTTAGCTTTGGTAATAAATTCTGAAATTGTCTTGCATTTGACTCGTTACCTTCAGCAACTTTACCGTCAGCGACATTTTTAATTTCGATCGCCACAATTTCTGGCAACAAACATTCGCCTAATTTAGCGATCGCTTGCCAAGTATTAGGATCGGTTTCAGTAATAGCGCTAGTTTCTAATAGCAATAAATAAGAAGATTTATCCATAAAAAACACAACTTATTTGGATAGATGTAAACCTTGCTAGCTACCGATATCTAGTATCGCATTCTCCCATGTTAATAAAGCTCATGCCGATTTCTCCAATCAGCGATTATGCTTAGAAATGGGGGAAATGCTTAGCGTCCCACATACTTAGCCTTTAGATTTTAGAAAATAACATGTCTCAACCTTCGGAAGCTGACATTCAGCAGATTTTTGATCGCATTGCTCCAGTGTACGATCGCTTTAACGATCTCCTGAGCTTAGGTCAACATCGCATCTGGAAAAAAATGGCGCTGCGTTGGGGTGAACCGCAACAGGGCGAAAAATGGCTCGATCTTTGCTGTGGCTCTGGTGACATGACCGCTTTAGTTGCCCAACAAGTTGCGCCTCATGGTCAAGCGATCGGGGTTGATTTTTCTAAAAACCTATTAGCGATCGCATCGGATAAAGCCAAAAATTATTCGCCAAAAACTCAAAAATGTCTGACATGGCAAGAGGGGAACGTCTTGAGCTTGCCTTTTGCCGAAAATAGCTTTGATGGGGCGACCTTAGCCTATGGGTTACGAAATGTGGCAAATATTCCCAGATGCTTATCAGAATTGCATCGCGTTTTAAAAAATGGTGCAAGTGCCGCAATTTTAGATTTTCATCGCCCTAGCGATCGCCTGATGCAGACTTTTCAAGATTTTTATTTGGAGCGCGTGGTGGTGCCATTAGCCGATCGCTTTGAGATGACCGATGAATATGCCTATATTGCACCAAGTTTAGCGAGATTTCCGATTGGGGCTGAACAAGTTAAACTCGCCAAAGCCGCAGGATTTAGCCAAGCGACACATTATGCGATCGCCAATGGCATGATGGGGATATTAGTTTTACAAAAATCCGAAAATTAGATCTAGAGCTTCGCGCTAGATCTATCAAATCACCTGAATTTATGATCGTAAAAGGTTTAGAACTGCCAAGTTGGGAAAGTATTAAACGCGAGTGGCGCGACGCTGATCCGCTATTGCTTGTCTTTCCGATTTTATTGACGATTTTAGGTGGCATTGCCATCTATAGTTCAGACTTTCGCGCTCAGCGTACTGACTGGTGGCAGCATTGGGTGACGGGTGTAGTCGGATTGATGGCGATGTTTGCGATCGCCCGCTCTCATTACGATAATTTGCTGCGATTGCATTGGGTCACCTATGCGATTACGAATATTTCTTTAATTTTGGTATTAGCGATCGGGACGACGGCGCTGGGTGCAGAGCGCTGGATTACGATCGGCGGGTTTAACATTCAGCCATCAGAATTTGCCAAAGTGGGGATCATTATTTCCCTAGCCGCCGTGATGCACGATCGCCCCATTCAGAGTCCGCTTGATGCCCTTAAATGTGCGTGGGTGACTGTACCGCCTTGGATTTTGATCTTTTTGCAACCAAATTTAGGGACGGCACTGGTATTTGCGGCGATCACAATTGGAATGCTTTATTGGGCAGGGGCAAGTTTAGGTTGGATATTGCTGATATTTTCGCCAGTTGTTTCGGCGGTGTTATTTTCGATATATTTACCCGCTTGGATTGCTTGGGTGATCCTGATGGGGATCGCGGCTTGGGTATCACTGCCTTGGTTTCGGATTGTGAGTACAGTAATCGCCGTAGTTGTGAATTTAGTCTCAGGTCAAGCGGGAGTAATTCTCTGGAATGTCCTCCATGAATACCAAAAAAAGCGCCTGTTACTATTCATCGATCCCAATCAAGACCCTCTCGGTGCTGGCTATCACGTCATCCAGTCCAAAATCGCGATCGGCGCAGGAAAATTAATGGGGCAGGGTTTGCTCAAGGGTACACAAACGCAGTTAAATTTTATTCCTGAGCAGCATACTGATTTTATATTTTCGGCGATCGGTGAAGAGTTTGGCTTCTTCGGTTGTATGTGCGTGTTGTTGCTGTTTGTCGGGATTTGCTGGCGCTTACTGGTGATTGCAGTGAATGCGCGGGATAATTTTGGCTCACTATTGGCGATCGGCGTATTCTCTTTCGTGCTGTTTCAAACCTTTGTGAATATCGGCATGAATATCAACGTTGCGCCTGTAACGGGGATTCCTTTGCCTTGGCTTAGTTATGGGCGATCGGCGATGCTTGCCAATTTTATGGCGATCGGCTTAGTCGAATCGGTCGCGGCTCACCGACGCACAATCAAATTTTAATATAATGTTAGATGTTGATCGATCATCCTTTTGAGTATTAACAAATAGCTATGCTGGAATACCTTCCACCCTTAAACGATCACAATTTGCCCTACCCTGATACAATCCATCCGATTGTGGTGCATTTTGTGATTGCGATGGTGCTGTTTGCGGTAGTATGCGATGCGATCGGCTACTTCACACGCAATCCTCGCCTCTTTGAAGTTAGTTGGTGGAATTTATTTTTTGCCACTATTTCTATTTTTATTGCGATTATTTTTGGACAGATCGAAGCGGGACTAGCTGAGCCATATGCTGCGGTGACATCGACGCTAAACTTACATACGATTATCGGTTGGTCTCTATCGGCCATTATTGCCGCAATTACAGGATGGCGCTATGTCATCCGTATTCGCAATCCTAAGCAGTTGCCCGTTGCTTTTCTAGGTGCGGGAGTGTTACTGACGGGAATAGTTTTATTTCAGGTCTATCTTGGCGATTTGTTGGTCTGGGTATATGGACTGCATTCGGTTCCAGTTGTGGAAGCTTTAAGAGAGGCTGCGTTAAAATGAACACAGAACTAATCAATCAATTAGGCAGTCAATTTGGTGCAAATGGTCTGCCCTACGCCATTCCTATTCATCCCAATCTCGTTCATTTGACTTTGGGATTATTTATCGTGGCGATCGGATTTGATTTTGTCGGCGTGTTTTTTGTTCTCGAAAAGCCCTTATTTAAATTTATGGCAATCCCCGCCGCCAGATCTAACTTTTTTGATGTCGGTTGGTATAACATGATCGCCGCCTCGATCATCACATTTTTTACGGTCGGTGCTGGTTTTTATGAAATCTTGCTCGCCACACCCGATCGCACTGTGAGAAGTGCTTGGGGTTTACAAGCGATGGAGACAATGATCTGGCATGGTATAGGCGGCGTGTTGCTATTGGCTCTAATTGTGGGCATGACTGTATGGCGAGGAGTTCAACGATTTGTCTGGCGAAAAGATCTCGCTCGACAGGTGCAGTGGAGCTATCTAGTTGCAGGCTTATTTATTTTCGCAATTATGTTCGCTCATGGCACGCTAGGCGCACAGCTTGCATCTGAGTTTGGCGTGCATATCACTGCCGATCGCCTGTTGCGCGTGGGTAAAGACATCGATCTTAATAAACTACTGCAATAGGGAAATCTATGAAACTTCGCACAGTTTTAATTTTGATTGGGACGGCGATCGCGATCGCCCTAATTAGTCTCTGGATGGGTCAAGCTGCCTATACATGGTTCCCGCCACAAGCCTCGGCGGAATCGGTGTTGGTTGATAATCTATTTAGCTTCTTAGTCACCCTCGGAACCTTCATTTTTCTCGGTGTGGTCGGCACTCTCACATATTCAATTCTGTTTCAGAGAGCCGCTAAATATGACTTCAGCGATGGTCCTCCCATTGAAGGGAACGTTAAGCTAGAAATTATCTGGACAGCGATTCCATTTGCTTTAGTGATTTGGATTGCTACCTATAGCTATCAAATCTACGATCAAATGTCGGTGGTTGGACCAATGGAACATGTTCACATGATCGCCTCAGCCGATGCTGCAACTATGGATATGCCATCAAGTTCTGAAGACACAGAAAACATTCAAGTTTTCTCACGTCAATGGGCTTGGGAATTCCGCTATCCAAATCTAGCTAGTGGTGATGTAACGAGTACTGAGTTGCATATACCGAATAATAAGCGGATCAAGTTAGCCTTACATTCTGAAGATGTGATCCATGGCTTTTATATTCCCGCCTTTCGTTTAAAGCAAGATATTATTCCTGGTCGAGTTATCGATTTTGAATTTACCCCAATTCGTGAAGGCAAATATCGGCTGCGAGATTCTCAATATAGCGGCACTTATTTTGCTGCCATGCAAACCGATGTCGTCGTGCAATCACCCGAAGCCTATCAACAATGGCTAGCAGATGCCTCAGATGCTACTCCCACTAGCGCTCGTAATCGGGCCTCGGTTGAGTATGTTATTCGCTCTCTTAAGCGCAACAATAGCTGGAAGACCATCGTACCTGCTGCGCCACCTATCGTTAATTATTCAAGTTCAAATTCTTAAAGGAGCAAATCATGACCATCTCTATTGATGCGATCGCGGATATTCAACCGCCACACTCTGGTAAGCCCGAAGATTGGCGAAGATTTTTTGGATTTAGCACCGATCACAAAGTAATTGGCATCCAGTATTTAGTTACTTCTTTCTTCTTCTTTTTGATCGGCGGCGTATTAGCGATGGTCATTCGTGGCGAGTTGCTCACACCTGAATCTGACTTGGTTGATCGCACGGTTTATAACGCCATGTTTACGATGCATGGCACGATCATGCTATTTCTATGGACGTTTCCATCGCTGTTGGGACTTTCCAATTATCTCGTGCCATTAATGATCGGCGCTCGCGATATGGCTTTTCCTAAGCTAAATGCCGTTGCTTTTTGGATGGTTCCTGTATTTGGAATTATCCTCATGGCGAGCTTTTTCGTCCCTGGAGGACCAGCTAATTCTGGTTGGTGGTCATATCCACCTGTGAGTCTGCAAAATCCCACAGGTAGATTGATCAACGGTCAGTTTCTCTGGTTGCTTGCTGTGGCAATTTCAGGCGTTGCTTCGATTATGGGCGCGGTGAATTTTGTAACGACGATTTTCCGAATGCGTGCTCCTGGCATGACTTGGTTCAAGATGCCTGTATTTGTGTGGACAGTCCTAGCGGCGCAAATTATCCAACTAATTGGTTTGCCAGCGCTGACAGCAGGAGCAGTGATGCTATTGTCTGACCTCAGCTTCGGCACGAGCTTTTTTGACCCAGCAAAAGGCGGCGATCCCGTTCTATTCCAACATTTTTTCTGGTTTTATTCTCACCCCGCCGTTTATGTGATCATTCTGCCAATCTTTGGCATCTTCTCGGAAGTTTTTCCAGTCTACGCTCGTAAGCCTTTGTTTGGTTACAAGGTCGTTGCCGTCTCTTCAATGGTAATTACAGGGCTAAGCACTGTAGTTTGGGTGCATCACATGTTTGCGAGTGGTACTCCAGACTGGATGCGGATGCTCTTTATGGCGACGACGATGCTAATCTCTGTACCGACTGGCATTAAAGTGTTTGCATGGGTAGCGACAATCTGGGGCGGCAAGATCAAGCTGACGACAGCAATGCTATTTGCTCTCGGTGGTTTGGTAATGTTCGTCTTCGCAGGTATTACAGGGATTATGCTAGCGGCGGTTCCTGTGGATATCCATGTAAATAATACTTACTTCGTAGTTGGTCACTTCCATTACGTCATCTACGGTGCAGCAGTCATGGGACTGTATGCAGGGTTTTATCATTGGTTCCCGAAAATGACAGGAAAAATGTATTCCGAAGGCTTAGGAAAGCTCCATTTTATTCTTACCTTTATCGGTACGAATGTTTGCTTCTTCCCAATGCACCCACTGGGTTTACAAGGTATGCCGCGTCGAGTTGCCTCCTACGATCCAGAGTTCGCTTTTTGGAATGTGATCGCTAGTTTAGGCGGATTTTTATTAGGTGTATCAACACTTCCATTTATTTTGAATATGATTGGTTCTTGGGTACAGGGCGAAAAAGCACCCAAAAATCCTTGGCGGGCGATCGGTTTGGAATGGATGGTTTCTTCTCCCCCAACGATGGAAAACTTTGAAGAATTGCCAATCGTTATTTCCGAACCCTATGGCTACGGCAAAGACGAACCTTTAATTTCTAATCCTGATGCTTTGGAGGGCGCTTATGCAACCTGATACTTCTCTCGATAATTCTCTAAATCCTAGTTTAAGCCCTAGTCTAGAAATTGCTCACGAGTCAGCACATCAAGATCATCCAGACAATCGTATGTTTGGTTTCATCATCTTCTTGCTATCCGAAAGCATTATCTTTTTTAGCTTTTTTGCTGGCTATATCGTTTACAAAACTAACTCCCTCGATTGGTTGCCAGTCGGAGTAACAGGCTTGGAAGTTCGTGAACCTGCAATTAACACCGTGATTCTGGTATCCAGCAGCCTCACGATCTATCTCGCCGAAAAATGCCTCCACAACAAAAATCTCTGGGGCTTCCGCGCTTTCTGGTTGCTAACGATCGCCATGGGTAGTTACTTCCTCTATGGTCAAGCTGTGGAATGGAGCGGGCTAGCCTTTGGCTTTAGCGATGGCGTTTTTGGCGGCACTTTTTACTTATTGACAGGGTTTCACGGCTTGCACGTTTTTACAGGCGTGCTGTTGCAATCGATCATGTTATTGCGATCGTTCATTCCTAATAATTATGCTAAAGGAGAATTCGGCGTTGATTCCACATCACTGTTCTGGCACTTTGTCGATGTGATTTGGATTATTTTGTTTTTGCTGATTTATATTTGGCAATGAACAAAATGTAGGGGCAAAGCATTCCCACAGTAAGGCGATTTCTTGGAAAGATTTTACCGTGGTTGTGCCGCGCGAAGCGCGGCACAAACACATTCTGGTTTTAATAAATCGGGTACTTTTATTATTAGAGATCACCTAATCTATCAATTTTCAGATCCCTTAATTTTGGGAATGCTTTGCCCAAAACCTTACAACGCAGAGACAATTTGTCGGTGAAAGCGAAGAGGGCATAGCATTTGCGGATCGAAATTTCTATAGAGAGTTTGGAAATTGTGGCGCAAATGCTATACCCCTACAGTTTTCTCTCTATTTCTAAATTGTTTATCTAAAGAGAAACCCCATGATTATTGATGACCAATATTACGATGTGATTATTGTTGGGACTGGTGCAGGTGGTGGAACCATTGCTCAGAAATTAGCGCCTACAGGCAAAAAAATCCTCATTCTCGAACGTGGTGACTTTATGCCATTGGAAGAGCAGAATCGTAGCAATATCGATATCTTTAAACGCGATCGCTATCACGCGCCCGAACAATGGTACGACAATACTGGCGAACCATTTTCGCCACAGATGAATTATGCGATCGGTGGGAATACGAAAATCTATGGCGCGACTCTGTTGCGACTCAGAGAGCGCGACTTTGAGCAAGTAAGTCATCAAGCTGGAATTTCACCAGAGTGGTGTTTGAAATATGCTGATTTTGAACCCTATTATACCGAAGCAGAAACTTTATATAAAGTGCATGGCGAGATTAATGGTGACAAGACCGAACCAAACCATAGTGCCGCATATCCCTATCCTGCGGTCAGTCACGAACCTGAAATTCAAGAGATTTATAATGCGATCGCCGATCAAGGACTGCATCCATCGGTTATCCCATTAGGCTTGACCCGTGAAGATGATGACCCTACCAATGATTCAGAAGTGAGTGGCATCGTCCCTGCCTTGAAGCATGACAATGTAAACTTAAAAACCAAAGCCAAAGTTATCAGTCTACATACCAATCCATCGGGGCGCGTGGTCAAAGGTGTAGAAGCAGAAATCGGCGGTCAATCCTATCTATTTTTAGCAGATATCGTCGTGCTTGCCTGTGGTGCGGTCAACTCGGCAGCCCTGCTATTGAAGTCAGCCACCGATCAACATCCCAAAGGACTCGCCAATAGCTCCGACCAAGTGGGACGGAATTTGATGAAGAGTCTGATGTCAACGATTGTCCATCTCAGTAACAAAGCTAACTCTGGCTCTTTCCAAAAGACGATTTGCGTTAATGATTTTTATTGGGGCGATGCTGATTTTCCTTATCCAATGGGACATATCCAGAATTCGGGCGGGTTGCTTACTGATATCATTTTTGCAGAGTCACCGCCTGTATTTTCGATAGTTGCGAAGTTAATGCCAGAGTTTGGACTGAAGCAGTTAGCGACTCGCTCCATCGGCTGGTGGGCGCAAACGGAAGATCTTCCCGATCCCAATAATCGAGTAAGGATGGAAGGAGACAAGCTCTATGTCGATTACAATTCCAACAACACCGAAGCACACGATCGCCTAATTTATCGCTGGACAGATGTTTTAAAAAATATTGAAAAATCCCTCGACGGTTTCCGTAGCGGAATACATCCGCGTGGGGAGGTTCCGTTGCAAGTGATGGCAAATCAATGCGGAACCTGTCGCTTTGGTGACGATCCGACAACTTCTGTGTTAGATCGCGATTGTCGCGCTCATGATCTCGATAATCTCTACATTGTCGATGGTAGTTTCTTTCCGTCCAATGCGGCGGTGAGTCCTGCGTTGACGATTATTGCTAATGCGCTACGAGTAGGCGATCGGTTAATTGAGAGATTGAAATAGTTAGTTGCGTAATATTTAAGCAGAAAATAGACAACCTGCTTAAGTGCTTTATATAATTGCTAGACAATAATCCAGTCTTCAGTTTTAACTTTAATGCGGACGCTTAACTCC
>JBBRQX010000014.1:0-14291 GCA_038225745.1 Pseudanabaenales cyanobacterium
CGATCGCGATGTTAATGCTGCAATAAATTTAGTACGGCTAGTTAAGTCGGATTTTAAGCCTGTGGACAAGAAGGAGCCGACTCCCTTGGTTGAATCAGGAAATAAACTGCAAACTAGGTTTGCATAGGTTTTTTATAACGGCAATCTTCTATAAGCTAATAAAAAAGCCTTTACTCCAGAGGCTCAACCGATACACCGCGAATAATCCGCGATAACTCTGATTTTTCATCGACTGATACTCTCGTTGGTGAACCACTCAAAATTCGCTCGAATCCTTGGAATGAATCCTTAATCTGTGCGCCTTGATCGGTGATGATATACTCACGAATACGGCTGTCATGGCGAGAACCACGCATCTTAAACACATTCACTGCACGCGACATTTGCCCACGAATTTCTACATATTGCAACAGAATAATTGTGTCTGTAATCGTAGAAATATGCGACTCAGTAATCGAATGGGAACCCATAAATTGATCGGTTGTATTTGTAAATAAGCCAGTGATTTCTTCTTGCTTGACGTAGCCTGTTAAGCCGATTACGAATTGACGGAAGGTGTTATTGCTTACGCCTCTGGCTAGAGCCGAGAGAGAGTCGATCGCAATACGAGATGGCTTAAAGGACTCAATCTCAGATTTAATTACCTGCAAATGATCTTCCAATCCAGAAGACTCAGGATAGACACAAATAATCTTTAATAAGCCCGAACTTTCCCACTTATCAAAATCGGTTCCCCAAGATGTAGCGTTGCGGGTAAGCTGTTGGCGAGATTCTTCATAAGCAAACAAAATTGCGCGTTCGCCATTTTCGCAGCCATTTTCAATAAACTTACTCACCATCAGGGTCTTACCAGTACCTGTTGCACCTGTAGTCAAAATGATCGAGTCTTTGAAATAACCACCACCGCACATTTCATCAAGGGTGGTGATACCCGAAGAGACTCTGACGTTTGAAGATTTTTGAGTGAGGCGCATTGCACCTAAGGGAAATATACTGATGCCTTTACTGGTCATTGTGAATGGGAATTCGCCCTTCATATGGGTGGTTCCACGCAGTTTCAGAATTTCTACAGTACGATGGCGGCGTTCTCCATCTAAGACATTTCTTAAAATAATGACATTATCGGAGACGAATTCTTCTACCCCAAATCTAGCTACGGGGCCATACTCTAGTTCGCGCTCAGTGGTCATCACTGTCGTTACGCCCAAAGACTTGAGACGTGCAATAATCCTGAAAATTTCTCGACGAACTAAGCCAATAGAGTCATATTGCTGAAATATGGCGGTTATCGAATCAATCGAAATCCGCTTCGCTTTATATTTAATGATTGCGTATTGGATGCGTTCGATCAGTGCTGACAGATCAAAATCACCGACTACTTCTTGCCCTTCAGGATCGGGAGAAGCATCAAGAATAAATAAGCGCCCTTGGTCGATTAGCTCTTGGAGATCCCAATTAAAGCTATAGGCATTTTTGATAATGTCGGATGGTGACTCTTCAAAGGTGACAAATACGCCATGCTCGTCTAAGCCTGTGATGCCGTTGTAGAGAAACTGCATCGCTAATAGAGTTTTTCCAGTACCCGAAGTTCCACTTACGAGAGTCGATCGCCCTCTTGGCATTCCGCCATGAGTGATGTCATCTAATCCCTCAATCATGGTGCGTAACTTTTGGACACCTAGCTGTTGCTTCTTACTATCGTTGTTATTGTCATTATTGTTTTCGATCGCTGCGCTACTCATTGCCAATTAGTTCCTCATATAGTAAGTCTAGTCCGATTAATACTCTTTCGCGATCGGACAAGTCGCCAATAATTTTCCGAACTGGCGGCGGTAAAACTTTCGCTAATGTGGGAGTAGCGAGAATTTTATCTTCTTCAGCTAGTTGCGGGTTTTTAAGCACATCAATTACTTTCAATGTATAAACTCCTTGAAACTCTTTCTCAAGGATATCGTTAAGCATTTTTAAAGCCCTCACCGAGTTTGGCGTGTTGCCTGCGACGTAGAGTTTTAGGACGTAGTTTTTACGAATCATTTCATTAATTTTAGTTGATTTGGTTATTTGTAACGAATCTTTTAAACTTTTAACGAAGTTTAGGATCGGGGAATTGAGCGGCGATATAGCTCGCATAGGTGAGCGATCATGTCAATTAGGGTAATTCGATAATCTAGTAAAATTTCATCATTTCGACCTTCTAGTCTCAATTGCTTGGCAAATTCTTCCATCAATTCCATGTGGATCTCTAGAACTTGTGATACAGAAATATCAGCAAAAAACGATAGATTTACAAATTCATCGATCTTTTGATTTAGATCGTCATTTTTTTCTAAAAAGTACTCTAGGATAATCGACCGATATATGGTTTGTAAGCGTCCGAGGTACTCTTTTCTGTCTTCAGGTGACAGGTTGCGGAGAAATAATCGTGAATCGCGTTTGTAATAAACTCCCAAATACCCCAATCTCTCATTGAGTTTGTCAGCTAGCCTCTGTTGCTGCACACTTAGAGATTCAGAAGCCTCGCTGTATGGAATATTGACATACACTTGATGCCTAACCTGTGGAGAAATCTTGATAAAAGTAGCGATCGCCTGATCGATAACGGTTGATAAATTTTTGAGCTGATCGAACTTGATACTGATACTAGCTTGATAAAAGTCTCTTGATTCACTTTGTTCATGGGCTTGTTCGCCGTATTCATAGAGATTTTCTAAAACCAGTATGGTAGGCATGAAGATGTTTGAGATGCCAAGATGACCGACTACAGCCTCAGCATCTCTAAATATAACTAGACAATCTTGGACATTTTGAGTTTTTGTTAATAAATCTACAAGTACTTCTAGGTTAGAAACGACTGTCACGGTGTATCGATCATCTGGCAAAAAGTTTGCAAGACTTGATTTAGTTTGGTTGACATCGGTTTCGGCCACCAAACAGCATACTTGTAGATTGAGCAAAACAGGCATGATCTATGGTGGTTGGAATGGCTGGCGATTTATCTTAATCTTTATTTTCGCAGTTAAGTAGCGAAATTGTGTGAAATTAATGATCGCAAATATATAAGAATTATAGGCTCCTAGTGTCAAACTACACCTATACCTATATGACAATAAACCTTAAGGGTTTTAGTGTATGGATTCCCTCATCTTAAATCAGTCTTTAGAAGCATATGGGCAGTCGATTGTCGCAATTTGTCGATTGCCCACTGACACCTGCGAAGCGTTAACGCTGCTTAAAAAAGGATGGTCTAATGTTGTGGTGTTGGACAAAAATGATCTGCCACAAGGGTTGTTTAATGCGCGATGTTTATTAAATTGGCAATCTCAGTCAGATGATTTTTCGTTTATTGCGCCATCGATCGCTTTAAAAGATATTGACCTTGAGCCATTACCATCGATTTCGATCGCGATGCCCGTTGCCGATTTCTTAGAAAGAATTTCTCAATATCAGCATTCAGCAGAAATTTGGGCGTTAGTAGATCGTCATGGTCGGTTTATGGCGCTATTGGAGGTCTCAGAATTATTGCGATCGCTGGTGCAAACTGAGCAAAGCCAATGCCCAACCATAACTTCACTTTTACTGCCCCTGATCGATCAATTGCCTGTGCCTATAATGGTTAGCGATCATAAAGGAGCGATCGTGGGTATGAACTCCTCATGGCGTAATAGTCTCGATGGCAGCTCACCTGCTATTTCTGGCCCTGAATCATTACAGACAGCAGATTACACCAGTAACTTTAAGACTAGTGAGGATTTCACGCAATTACCGCAACCGAAGTTGCCAGTCACCCATCAGTTCTGCACTACCGATGGTGCATCTTTTACTTGGCAAATAGTTAGTGTGCCTTTAGAGGGCAGTTTGCAAGGAATAAACCTCGCGATCGCCTACGACATCACGGCTCAAAAAAATCTTGCTCAAGAACTATCAGGATTGAGTCGGATCAAGGATGAATTTTTAACCTGTATCAATCATGAATTAAAAACGCCATTAACCGCAGTAATTGGCATTTCCAATTTGCTGAGTAATCACACTTTGGGGGAACTGAATGATCGCCAAAGTCGATATGTGAAAATGATCCATCAAAGTGGCAGGCAATTAGTCTCAATTATTGATAATATTTTTGACCTTGCAAAAGCCGAGTCGGGGCAGCTAGAAATATATGCTGAGACTGTCTCCGTCAAAGATATTTGTCAAAGAAGTATTCAGCAAGTTAAAAAATTAGTTCGACAAGATTCCGCGATTTTCCGCAACTATACCTTTGAGGAAGATTGGGAATTGCATATTCATCTAGATATCGAGGCGACGGTGCAGACAATTTATGCTGATGAAACTAGACTGCAACAAATGCTCGTAAATTTGCTTTCCAACGCTTTTAAATTTAGTTTTTTACCATCAGAACTAGTAGACGATCTGCCGCCAGTACCCCCCAAAATTGGAGTTACGGTGCGTTGGTGGGAAGGTTGGCTCGCCATCACGGTTTGGGATCAAGGAATTGGTATTCCTGAAGAAAAACAAAATCTAATATTTCAAAAATTTCAACAGGTCGAAAATGTGATGACTCGGCGCGTTGAAGGTATTGGTTCGAGCTTGTCTCTGATTAGACATCTAGCTCGTTTGCACGGCGGTGATATTACGTTTGTTTCACAGGTGGATGTGGGCAGTCAGTTTACGATTTTGTTGCCACCTGAGGAGATCAATCCTGACGTTCAGGCAAGGCAAATTGATGGACGCAATAGCGGACGCATTGATGGCATCTCTAACCGATTGGTATTGATCGTCGAGACCTCGACTGAGTTAATCGATTGGCTAAAAAATGCTCTGGCAGATTTAGATTGTCAGGCGGTAATTGCGCGATCGGGTACTGAAGCTCTAGAAAAAGCAAGGCAGTTGCAGCCATATTTAATTCTATTGAGTCCACATCTGCCGATGCTATCGGGATGGGATGTTTTAGCCTTACTCAAAGGTGATCCGATCACGCAGCATATTCGGGTGGTGATGATGAAGCGACCAGATGAACCCAAAATTAGTATGCATCAGGCCGATGGGATTTTACTTAAGCCGATTAAAATAGAGAAACTTACTGCTTTTCTCACTAACCATGCGGCTCTCCCCAAATCACTCAAATTTTTATACTTAGATCAAAACCTCGAAGCTCCTATAATTGAATTGCTTCAAGATCTCGGTCACTGCCTCCTAGAAGCGGAAGATTTGCGTCAATGCAATATATTATCCAAAATTTGGCAGCCAGATTTATTTTTGCTGGATGGTGACAATCAGTTTTTGTTGAAGTATCTTGAAAGCATTAGTCAGTTAGATTTGCTCTCAAATTTACCGATTTTAATCATTACAAAATCGGCGATCGCGGAAATTGATTGGCTGCAAAATCGGTTTCCAAGCCTAAATTTACATGATTGTCTGGGGCTAGATTTAGCTCATTTAGATACGGATAGGGCTGAGATTTTGTCGGCTTTGCATCAGTCTATTTCTAATGCAATGTGTTATGTTTTGCCGACTCTATTGGCTAAGTAAGTTGCATCAGGACAAATCAAAACCGAAAAGAGAGAGGCGACGCTCCGCGCCGCCTCTCTCTTTTCGGTTTTATGTCCTAGCAAGACTGGCGACAGCTATATCTAGATTTTGAGCCATTTCGCGGAATATATCTGGAGACAATTTACGTTAAATTTAAACGATACATTTTGTTATTTTGACTTATTCAGTACTTGCTTAAAGTTAAGCTACATTGTTAAATGTTTTTTATGAGTATTTTCAATAAAAAATATTAGGTTAAAGTAGGGAGCATCAACAGATATGAATCCAGAAACTGAGTCCTTAAATACTGAAGTACTTGCCGATATTACTCAAGATATTCAGCAAAGTTGGCAACTAGAAAAAGATGCTCAGGACTTAGAATCGGTGATCGCGGAATTATTAGGACGTGTAAAGGGCAAAGCTCATAACCAACTTGCGCCTGAAATTACCCGCGCCGTCATGTCGAAGCTATTTAAAGCAAATCAGCGTTTGCTCAATACGCAGGCGGATTTGCTAAATGTGGAAGGGGCGTTGCGTGAAGCAAATGAATTATTAGAACAACGCATCGAACAGCGCACGCTCCAATTGCAAGAAACGATCAAACGCTTACAAAATGAAGCCGCCGATCGCCAGCAAGCAGAAATGTTGTTGCGAGAAAGTCAGCAACGTTTTTCGGCGATCGCCGATAATGTGCCAGGAGTAGTCTATCGTGCGGTCTTACATCTTGACGGTGCAGTCTCGATGCCTTATATCAGTCCGCGCACTAAAGAGATTTTTGGCATATCTATCGAAGAGTTTGTTGAGCATCTGGAATGGGTGTTTGATATGGCTCATCCTGAAGACCGTGCCGAACTGAATGAAATGGTGCGAAAATCTGCGGAAGCACTGATGACCTTTGAGCATGAATATCGTGTTTCTAGCTTATTCGAGAAAGTTAAATGGGTGCGAATTATTTCTCAACCGCATCGACATGAAAACGGTGATACGGTTTGGGATGGCGTGATTATTGATATCAGTCATCAAAAGGAAATCGAAGAATCCCTTCGCCAAGCCGAAGAAAAATATCGCAGTATTTTTGAACATGCGATCGAGGGCATCTTTCAAGCCACAACTGATGGCTGTTATACAAATGCCAATCCTGCGTTAGCGAGTATTTATGGATATGAAAACCTGACCGAGCTACTTACTGGGGTTTCCTTAGATCCCTATCGTCTATTTACAGAACCCGATCGCTATCATGATTTTCTGCATCAAATTACAACTAATGGCTCAGTTACTAGTTTTGAAGCTTTAGTTTATAAAAGCGATCGCAGCATCATTTGGATTTTGATTAACGCGAGAGCTAACTATGATCTACAAGGAAACTTTATTTCCTATGAAGGACTCGTTCAAGATATTACCGAACGCAAACAAGTAGAACAAGCCCTCAAAGATGAACAAGAAAAGTCTGAAAGTCTACTACTGAATATCTTGCCAAAGGAGATCGTGCGTCAACTGAAGCTTGGTAATAATGCGATCGCCTCAAGATCAGAAAATGTCTCCATATTATTTGCAGATATCGTAGACTTCACGACGCTCTCGACTCAAGTGCCGCCCACTGAATTGGTGACAATGCTTAATGAAATCTTTTCCTCTTTTGATCTGCTTGCCGATCAGTTAGGACTAGAAAAAATCAAAACAATTGGTGATGCCTACATGGTGGTTGGTGGTTTGCCGACCCCGCGCTCTGATCATGCAGAGGCGATCGCAGAAATGGCTCTAGCCATGCAAAAATCAATTGTCAACTTTAAACGAGCAGACAACACTAATTTCCGTTTACGAATTGGGATTAATACGGGTGCAGTCGTGGCAGGTGTGATTGGCATCCGCAAATTTATTTACGATCTGTGGGGTGATGCTGTCAATGTCGCCAGTCGGATGGAATCACATGGTCTAGCAGGAGGCACTCAAGTCACGCAGGCTACTTATGATTTACTCAAGCATAAATATTCCTTCTGGCATCGTGGCAAAATATTTATCAAAGGAAGAGGTGAAATGGATACATATATGCTGCTTGATCGGAAGCCTTATGTAGGCAAATAAAAAAGCTATGGCGCACGTGCCATAGCTTTTTTATTTGCCAATAATATAGTTGCCTTTGATGTGGGTCTTCCTAGCGATACAGGCGGCTATCCCTACGTTTGCAGTCTAGCGCTCGTAAACCATCATTTCTATAATGGCTTCAGTAATAAATTGTAAAGTAAAAAAAATGGCTGTTAAAAAAGAAGACCCCAAGCGATCGCGCTCTCGTTTAATTGGTAATGTCCTATTGCTAATCGGTGCAGGACTACTGATTATCAATATCTTTTTACCAAATCTATTTGCTCCCGCCTTACCGCGTGTTCCTTATAGCCTATTTGTGCATGAAGTTGAAGAAGGGCATGTGGCGCGGGTATATATCGGACAAGATCAAATCAGTTATCAATTGAAAGGTGTAACTCCTGAAATTCAGGGTGATATAATTTCCACGACTCCAATTTTTGATTTAAATTTACCAGAACGCCTTGAAAAAAGCGGTGTTGAATTTGCCGCCGCACCTGTGCAAAAAGCAGGCTGGATCGGCACATTACTTAGTTGGGTAATTCCACCATTGATTTTTGTCGGTATCTTCCAACTGTTCAACCGTAACGGTGGCGGCGCACAGGGTGGCTTACAGATTGGCAAGAGCAAAGCTAAAGTTTATGTCGGAGGTGAAGCTACCAAAACCATGTTTACCGATGTCGCTGGTGTCGATGAAGCCAAGCAAGAACTTCAAGAAATTGTCCAATTTCTAAAAACCCCTGAAAAATATACCAAAATTGGTGCAAGAATTCCTAAAGGTGTATTGCTAGTTGGTCCTCCTGGTACTGGTAAAACCCTCCTAGCCAAGGCCGTCGCAGGTGAAGCAGGCGTTCCCTTCTTCAGTATCTCTGGTTCTGAATTTGTGGAACTCTTTGTCGGTGTTGGTTCTTCACGAGTCCGCGATTTGTTTGAACAAGCCAAAAAACAATCCCCCTGTATCATCTTTATCGATGAATTAGATGCGATCGGTAAAGCTCGCTCTAGCGGCGGTATGTATGGCGGTAACGATGAGCGCGAACAAACTCTCAACCAGTTACTCACCGAAATGGATGGCTTTGGTGTTGATGGAACCACAGTAATCGTTCTCGCTGCAACCAATCGTCCTGAAACCCTTGACCAAGCCTTACTCCGTCCAGGTCGTTTTGATCGCCAAGTATTAGTCGATCGCCCCGACAAGAGTGGACGCTTAGCAATTCTCAAAATCCATGCTGCGAAAGTCACTCTCGACAAGAGTGTTGACCTAGAGACGATCGCCACGCGTACTTCAGGTTTTGCAGGTGCGGACTTAGCCAACCTCGTCAATGAAGCCGCTCTCCTCGCCGCCCGTGTCGGACGCGAAACCGTCTTGCTTGAAGATTTTGCTGAAGCCGTTGAACGGGTTGTTGCTGGCTTAGAAAAGAAGAGCCGCGTTCTCAATGAGAATGAAAAACGGATTGTCGCCTATCACGAAGTTGGTCATGCTCTAGTCGGAGCGCTCAATTCTAGTAGCGGCAAAGTTGAAAAAATCTCAATCGTACCTCGCGGTATGTCTGCTCTCGGCTACACCCTGCAACTACCAACCGAAGATCGCTTCTTGTTGAGTAAAGAAGAAATTGAATCCCAAATTGCTACCCTCCTCGGTGGGCGATCGGCGGAAGAAATTATCTTCGGTAGCATTACTACAGGCGCATCCAACGATCTTCAACGTGCGACTGACCTCGCGGATAAAATGGTCACTAGCTACGGTATGAGCGAAGTTTTGGGGCCCTTGGCTTACCAAAAGCAACAAAATCAATTCCTCGGCGGCATGGAAATGGCTCGCAATGTCAGCCCTGCTACTTCCGAAGCGATCGACAAAGAAATCAAAACGATTGTGGAGAATGCCCATACCAAAGCGCTAGCAATTCTCAATGCGAATCGTAATTTGCTAGAGTCAATTTCCGAGAAACTGCTAGAAACCGAAGTAATCGAAGGTGATTTTCTCACCGACTTACTATCGCAAGTAAAAGCAGCATAAAAACTTGCTACAGTAACCCAGATTTTTATAAAAGCCACGTTTCGCGTGGCTTTTATAAAAATCTGGCAGTAGATGCGATTGTAATTTGCTATAAACACAAAAGAGAGAAGATGCTGAGCATCTTCTCTCTTTTGTGTTTGGGGATGTGATTGGAACAAAACTAAATCATCGTAGTCATATCTAGGTAGGCATAATAAAACCCAAAAGCTGTAGCGCACGCTGCGCGTGCGCTACAGCTTTTAGGTTTTAAGGGTCATCATGCTTATTTACTTAGGTATGACTCCATCAAAATTTTCAGAGGCATTTATGAACGTTAAACGCATTTCAAAATTAGCAGCTATTCCATCGCTAAGTATAGTAATCAGCATAGCTGCAACCTCTCTACTAATGGCGAATCCAAGCTCTGCTGCTTCACGTTATCGTGTACGCACTCAATCTTCCGCACCCCAAAATCGAGTCGCGCAATTATTTCGCTCGACTTTAAGTCTACCTGTAGGACAGGCGATCGCCACTAAAATCAATCGCCAAGATACTCTCTACATCGCTAAAGGCGAAACTGTGAACGCGATTCTATTGGTTGCCCAAGATATTCCCGCAACTAATGGCACAATTTTGATTCCTGCGGGGGCAGCGATCGAAGGACAATTTGTACCTACGGAAGGCGGTTCTAAATTTGTCGCCCAGAAGTTTACTAGTCGCGGCGCAAGTGTCAGACTTCAAGCTGAATCAACGCTGATTAATGACGTTAAAGATCCCCGCGAGACTGGTGCAGGCTCAATTTTAACCGACGCTGGTATCGGTGGAGCCGCAGGTGCAGTGCTTGGCGGTGTTTTGCGTGGTAATGTCCAGATTATTGATATTCTCGGTGGAGCGGCGGCGGCTGTGTTAGTCGGAAATGTCACCGCTCCACAAGTGACAGTAATTGAACCAAATACCGTAATTAACATAGTGACTAAGCAAACGATCACATTTGCAGTTAGAGATGATTATTGATTGCAAGCGCAAGAGGTCACAAAAAACAGCGATCGCCACTTTCCAACCCTCACCAAAGCAAAACACCTACTGCAATCAAAATTACGCCGCTCTGGCAACGCCTCAGTTCTACGACTTCGTAGCAATGATATAGTAAATAAAATTATTTTTTATCACTCCAAAGTTTTGTATGCCAAAGTCAGCCAGTGAGAATGATTCTAGTCGAATTATTGCTAAACATCCTGTTGCGTTTTGGAATAAACCCTTAAAAGTCAATTTTGTGGACTTATTTAAAGGGCTTGGGAAACTAACAGTAGATGCGAGTTTTCAAAACTGGAATAATGTAGGACTTGATGTTGTTGAATCATCGGCAGCACTTGGATTAAATGACACGATTGAAGAAACCGCATGGCTGCTGATTTATCGGGCGACTGCAAAGGCATTACTCGATCTAGCGCGTGAGAATATCAATTTGATGATAGTTCAAGCACCAAATGAATATGATTTAGGTGCTTTGACGGAAATGATAGATCGATCGCTGGAAAGTTTGGAACTGGAAATATCGACTGACTTCTTCAAACGTCCTAAAGAGTTGCCTTTAGTCAATCTGATAGTTGAAGTTTTTGTGAAGTGGTTGCAGGATTTTGGAATAACGGAAGTACAGGCTCAGATGATTGCAGGGCGATTACCTGCCTATTTTACTTTTGCGTTGAACAAAGAATGGCAAGAACGAGCCAAAGACTATTCTAAAATCCAAGAAGCACTCAATACACCATTTAGTCCAGCGATCGAACGGGAACGGGGATGGAGACTTTATTGGGCGTGGCTGCAAAAGCAGGTTGATAGACCAATGTTTGCAGAGGCATTTGGATTAAATCAGGTATATGTTCCGCTTCGTGGCTATTACGAGTGTAGAGTCGAGAGACAGGATTCAGACAGGTTAAAAGAATGGATTTATCAACGTACAGTAGTGGATTTGGCAGAGGAGTTAGAAAAATGGCTACAAATTAGAGATCGTAATGATTCAATTCGTGTCATTACGGGTAGTCCGGGAAGTGGGAAGTCTTCCTTTGCCAAAATGTTTGCTGCTCGACAAGCAGAGCTTAATCGCTATGTTTTATTCGTTCCCCTACAATCTTTTAATCTTACAGAAGACTTGATAGGAGCTTTTGGGAAATTTGTCAAAGAGCGTGAATTACTTGCGGCAAATCCACTCGATCCTGAATTTCGAGAAGCGTCTTTATTAGTTGTTTTTGATGGACTAGATGAACTAGCAAAGCAGGGGAAAGTCGCCGCCGAGGTTGCTCAGCAATTTGTGGATGAAGTGATGCGTACAGTTCAAAGTCTCAATCAAGAGGAATCTCGGTTACAGGTCATTATCATTGGTCGAGATCTATCTGTTCAAGAGGCTGAAAGTAAATTTCGCCATCCAAAGCAGATTCTTCATTTATTGCCTTACATCTTGACCCATGAGGAGCGAAATGAAAGAAATGTTCAATATATTGATGAACAAACCTTGCTTAGCTCTGATCAACGCCAAGAATGGTGGGTGAGATATGGGAAATCGAAAGGTACAGACTATACAGGTTTACCCAATGAACTTAGCAAAGAGAACTTAACGCCCATAACAGCGCAGCCTTTGTTGAATTACTTGATTGCTTTGAGCTATGAGGGTAAACGAATTGACTTTTCGCAGGAGACAAACCTCAATACAATCTATGCTGATTTATTGGATTCGGTCTATGAACGTCGTTATGAGCAAAGTGGCATCCATCAAACAATTCAAGCAATTGATAAGGAACATTTTATCGGAGTTCTTGAAGCGATCGCTATAGCTTGTTGGCATGGCAATGGTCGGACAGCAACGGTTGCTGATATTGAGAAACAATGTGAGTCTTGTGGGCTAAAAGAAACTTTGCATCAATTTCAACAAGGAGAGCAAAATAGTAAATCTAGTGTTACTAGACTTTTAGCTGCTTTTTATTTCCGAGAAAGTAATGACTTGCGTGACCACGAACAGACTTTTGAGTTTACCCATAAAAGTTTTGGTGAATATCTGACGGCTAAGCGTTTAGTGTTACAACTACAGTTGCTTTGCGAAGGTTTAACTGAACAAAAGCGCAACCATTACAAAGGAATTAGTAAGAAGCAAGCATTAGAAAGGTGGGCATTACTCTGTGGTGCAACAGTGATAGATCAATATCTATTTAGCTTTATTTTAGACGAGGTAAAGCTAAAACAGCTTGATGATGTCCGTAATTGGCAAAAAATGTTGTGTGAGTTGATTGAGTGTATGCTCGAATGTGGAATGCCAATGGAACTTCTAGGCTTAAGAAGTTTTAGTGAGATGAATCGGCAAGCAATAAATTCTGAGTTATCTTTACTCAGTTTTCTCAATGTTTGCGGAAAAGTAACAAATGAACTATCAAATATTCAGTGGCCGACTCCTAAATCTTTTTATGCATGGATTTCTCGTCTACGTGGTCAGCAATTTAATTATGATGGTGCTTTTCTATACATTGAAATTAGTTGGTTAAACTTGCAGAATTGTGATTTATCTTATGCGACTTTGTCACGAATGGGAATTCATAATACAGATCTTTCTGGAGCAGATATCAGTATGGCGAATATATCTTATACAACTATTTTTAATTCTAAATTTCAAGATGCAAACTTAACTGAAACCAATATACATAGTTCTTCAATTAATGATTCTAATTTCCAAGGTGCAAAATTAATTGAATTAAGTATATCCTCTGATTCATCAATTAATGTTACTAATTTTCAAGGCGCAAAATTAGAATCATTAAGTATTTCTTTTGGCTCATCAATTAATGATTCCAATTTTCAAGATGCAAAATTAGAATCATTAATTATTTTTTCTGGTTCATCAATTAATGATTCTAATTTCCAAGGTGCAAAATTAAGTCAAACAACTATTTCTTCTCGCTCATCAATTAATGATTCTAATTTTCAAGGTGCAAAATTAAGTCAAACAACTATTTCTTTTCGCTCATCAATTAATGATTCTAGTTTCCAAGGTGCAGAATTAGGTGAAACAACTATTTCTTCTCGCTCATCAATTAATGATTCTAACTTTCATGATGCAAAATTAGGTGAAATAACTATTTCTTCTAGTTCTGCAATTAATGATTCTAGTTTCCAAGGTGCGACACTAGGCGAAACAATTATTTCTTCTAGCTCATCAATTAGTCCGCCAATTTAAATTTGCAGATTAATCTCAAGAAAACATATGCAATGAACTATAACATCGAAATAAATTTGGTTGATCAACTATAATTTATTTACTGTAAAAGCATCTATCGATTCATAAAACTGCGATCGCCTTCAAATCATCTAAGAGTTTACCAAGAAATAATAGATCCATTAATTAGAATATAATTGCAGAAACTAGAGAAAGAAAATAGGAATGATTGAAGTAAGAGACGAAGCGAAAAGGCTGTATAAAAAGACAGCAGAGAAACTGAAGGGAAGTGACCGAAGGCAATTCATGGCAGAAGTAGTAAAAGGGCTAGGAATAGGAGGACAAACATTTGCCGAACAAGAACTAGGGTGGAATCGGCGAGTGATTCGAGAAGGGCGAAAAGAGTTAGAAAGAGGTAAACCAAATGAAGAAGGACGAAAACGTAGTGGACGACATCGTATAGAGCGAAAATTGCCGAACCTACTGACAGAC
>JBBRQX010000015.1:0-14189 GCA_038225745.1 Pseudanabaenales cyanobacterium
AGATATGTTTGACGAAATCGCCGATAAATTTGAGGCGGCTTGGAAAAAGTTACGCGGACAGGACAAAATCTCTGACTCCAATATCCAAGGCGCGATTCGTGAAGTACGCAGGGCGCTATTGGAGGCAGATGTCAACTTACAAGTTGTCAAAGAATTTGTTGAGAAAATCTCGAAACAGGCTCAGGGTGGCGATGTTATTGCAGGAGTGCGCCCCGATCAGCAATTTATCAAGGTCGTCTATGACGAGTTGGTAAGAACGATGGGCGAGGCAAATGTGCCACTCGCCGAGGCAGCTAATGCCCCGACTGTAATCTTGATGGCAGGTTTGCAGGGTACAGGTAAAACTACGGCTACGGCAAAGTTAGCCCTGCATTTACGCAAATTAGAGCGCACGACGCTACTGGTCGCCACTGACGTATATCGTCCTGCGGCGATCGATCAGTTGCTCACCCTCGGTAAGCAAATCAATGTGCCTGTCTTTGAAATGGGTACAGATGCTGACCCTGTAGAGATTGCGCGTCAAGGCTTGGCTAAGGCTAGAGAATTAGGCGTAAATACGGTGATTGTCGATACTGCGGGGCGCTTGCAGATCGATCGCGAAATGATGGATGAGCTAAAGCGCGTCAAGGATGCCATTCAGCCCGATGAAGTGCTGCTGGTTGTTGATGCGATGACAGGGCAGGAGGCGGCGACGTTGACTCGGACTTTCCATGACGAGATTGGAATTACGGGCGCAATCCTCACGAAGATGGATGGCGATACTCGTGGTGGTGCGGCGCTGTCGGTGCGGCAGATTTCGGGACAGCCGATTAAATTTATCGGTGTCGGCGAAAAAGTGGAGGCTTTGCAGCCCTTCTATCCTGAGCGCATGGCTTCGAGGATTTTGGGCATGGGTGATGTGCTGACTCTGGTGGAGAAAGCTCAAGAAGAAATTGACTTCACTGACGCAGCAAATCTTCAAGAGAAGATTATGAGTGCCAAGTTTGATTTTGATGACTTCTTGAAGAACACCCGCATGATGAAAAATATGGGTTCTTTCGGCGGGATGTTGAAAATGCTACCTGGCATGAAAATCAATGACGCGCAAATCCAAGAAGCCGAAAAGCAACTCAAACGTTGTGAATCGATGATTTCTTCGATGACCAAAAAGGAGCGCAAAGATCCTGATCTAATCTCTAAGAGTCCTAGCCGTAAACAACGGATTGCGAATGGCTCTGGTCACAAACTTCAGGATGTAACTAAGTTGGTTGCTGATTTTCAGAAAATGCGATCGCTAATGCAGCAAATGGGACAGGGCAAAATGCCAAACTTCCCTGGTATGCCAAACATGGGCGGCGGCGGCTTCCCTGGTATGGGCGGTATGGGCAACCAAGCGCCTGCGGGTAATCCTGTCTATGGTAAGAAAAAGAAAAAGAAAAAAGGCTTTGGCGAACTCTAAATTTGAAAATACTCGCTTTGCGAGTATTTTCAAAACACAAATAATTAACGAAACAATATGCAACCCAAAATCATTATTCATGGCGGTGCTGGTAGCACCGTTGAAAGCAAAGGCGGCTACGAACCCGTTCGCAAATCTCTATTTGCAGTTCTCGAAACCGTTTATCCAATGCTCCTCAATGGCGCTAAAGCTATAGATGCAGTCGTTAAAGCTTGTCAAATGCTCGAAGACGATCCCCGATTTAATGCGGGGACAGGCTCAGTATTGCAATCTGATGGTCAGGTGCGAATGAGTGCATCGATCATGGACGGCGATCGCCAAAGTTTTAGCGGCGTAATTAATACGGCGCGGGTCAAGAATCCGATTGAGATGGCAAAGCATTTGCAATCTTGCGACGATCGCGTTTTGTCAGATTTAGGTTCCGCCGAACTCGCTCGCGAATTGGCAATTCCTATTTATAACCCTCTTACCGATGAACGCCTTGCTGAATGGGTAGAAGAGCGTAAAACCAACTTCACTCGCAAAATGGCAGATGTGGCGATGGGAACGATCGGTGTGGTGGTTCTCGATCAATATGGCAGTATTTGTGCGGGGACATCTACAGGCGGACGCGGCTTTGAGCGCATCGGTCGAGTCAGCGACTCGGCAACACCTGCGGGCAACTATGCGACTAAATTGGCAGGGGTAAGCTGTACGGGTGTTGGCGAAGATATTCTTGATGAAGGCTTTGCCACACGAGTTGTGGTGCGTGTCACCGATGGCATGACCCTTCAGCAAGCTGTTGACAAGTCTATTAATGAAGCAATTAGCCGCGATCGCGATTTTGGGGCGATTTGTCTTGATGTCACTGGCGCGATCGCATGGGGAAAAACTTGTCCCGTATTGTTCGCTGCGTATCATGATGGCGAAAAAATGCAAGATACACTGTAGATCAATAGTTTTTCATCGCGATCGCGATGAAAAACTACTTTTGATTGTTGTGATTAATTAAAGATGAGCTAAGCTTTTCAAGGAGCCTCAACTGAAACTTTATGAAAGATGTAATCGTGATCGGCGCAGGGATGGCAGGTTTGACCTGCGCTCAACAACTAAAACAAGCAGGGCTAGATGTCACCATTGTCGAAAAATCCGCAGGGGTAGGTGGACGCATGGCAACTAGGCGCTTGCAAGGAACTTGGGTCGATCATGGCGCACAATTAATCTCAGTTAAAAGCGATAATTTTGGCAGATTTGTTCGTAAGCTTCAAGAAAAAGGCTTTGTTCAGGAATGGACTCGCGATGTTTATAAATTGTCATCATCAGGACTAGTTCCCCCTGATGATGATACACGCCACCCTCGATATTGCTGTCCATTGGGTATGACGGCGATCGCCAAATATCTTGTCAGTGAAATTCCGATCATTAACAATGCCCGCATTGTTGCGGTAAACCATAACGAAACTAAATGGCAATTAGTTAGCGATCGCCAAGAAATTCTCGAAACTAAAGCGATCGTCTCCACCATACCCGCGCCGCAATTTCTACCCCTATTTGAGGAAGTGCTTACCTCAGCCCCAAGTTTTTTGCAAGCTTTGCAATCAGTCAAATTCTCGCCTAGCGTCACGGTTATGGCTGGTTACAATGCTGATAATTCTATACCCGATACATGGCAAGCCATTCAATGCGTTGACGATCCGATCTTGAACTGGATTAGTTACGACAGCAGCAAACATCTCGAAAAAGCCGCACAACCAGTTTTTGTTTATCAAAGTTCTGCGGAATTTGCCAAACAATCTATGGAGGAGCCAGATCTCGAAATTGCAGGTAAGCCATTGCTCAATCAAGTGGGTAGGTTATTGGCGAAATGGCTAGCCAGTCCCGAATGGTGGCAAGTCCACCGTTGGCGCTATGCCCTTGCCGAAGAGTCCTTAGGGGTTTCCTGTTTATCAACATCTATACCGCTACCCCTCATCTGCGCTGGTGATTGGTGCGCTGGCAAAAATATCGAAGCCGCCTATCATTCAGGGCTAGCGGCGGCGGAATCAGCGATCGAGTTGCTCAAAACTTAAACTATAAATTCTTAGGTTTTCATATAGCGCTTAGTATATGGATAAGGGATTTATCAAGTCTTATCAAGATGTTGGGAACAGTCACATGACCTACAAACTATTTGAAATTCCTTCTAAAAAAGTCAATCCAGTTTCTGAAGAAATTCAAGAAAGATTTACTGAGCTTGCTAGTCAATGGACTCAGGATGTAGAGGGGATGTCATCCACAGTTGAAATGGTTAAGCATCCTGCCTATCAGAAAATTATTAACATGGGAAAAGCGGTGATCCCATTAATGTTAAAAGATTTAAGCCAAAATCCACTCTATTGGCTAACCGCACTGCGTCAAATCACCCAAGAAAACCCTGTCCCTCCAGAACACAAGGGTAAAGTTAAGCAAATGGCAGAAGATTGGCTAAATTGGGGCAAACAACAAGGCTATTTTGCCTAATTACGGATGACAAAAGCAATTCACCTAGAGTTAGAAGGATTAGCTGGCGATCGCTATGGCAAGATTGGTCAAATTTTGAAAAGATCAAAATAAAGATTGACAATTAATACAATCTTTTGCGATGATTATTAATTGTGAGATTTTATTGAGCAGCAATACTCTTGGCTAATGTAATTGTTATTGGGGCACAGTGGGGCGATGAAGGCAAAGGCAAAATCACAGATTTGCTCAGCCGCTCCGCAGATGTCGTTGTGCGCTATCAAGGCGGTAATAATGCAGGACATACGGTCGTCGTTGGCGATCGCACTTTTAAGCTACATCTGATTCCTTCAGGAATCTTGTATCCCAAAACGGAATGCATCATTGCCAGTGGCACAGTCATCGATCCGAAAGTGCTTCTTGAAGAAGTGGATCGACTCAAAGATTTAGGTATATCGACAGACAATCTGTTTATTGCCGAAACCGCCCACGTCACCATGCCGTACCATTGTGTGTTGGATCGCGCCTCAGAGGATCAGCGAGCCGAACATAAAATTGGCACAACAGGGCGTGGCATCGGGCCGACTTACTCCGATAAATCTGAACGCATCGGAATTCGGATGATTGACTTGATGGATGAAAAACGGATGCCTAAAAAGCTACGTTGGGCGATCGAGCAAAAAAACATTGTTTTACAAAAGCTTTATAATTTAGAACCCCTTGATGCCGATGCAATCATTGAGGAATATCGAGGCTATGCTGATCGCCTCCGCCCCCATGTAGTCGATGCTTCCCTCAAAATAGACGCAGCCATCCGCGAACGTCGCAATATTTTGTTTGAAGGCGCACAGGGAACCTTGTTGGATCTCGATCACGGTACATATCCTTATGTCACATCGTCGAATCCTGTTGCAGGCGGTGCTTGTATCGGAGCAGGCGTGGGGCCAACCTGTATTGATCGCGTCATCGGCGTTGCCAAGGCATATACAACTCGAGTTGGTGAAGGTCCATTCCCCACCGAGTTGCATGACGACATTGGTCGTCACATTGGTGAGCGTGGAGCCGAATTCGGCACAACCACAGGACGTAAGCGCCGTTGTGGTTGGTTTGATGGCGTAATCGGTCGTTATGCAGTTCGGATTAATGGACTCGACTGCCTTGCAGTCACCAAGCTTGATGTACTCGATGATCTCGATGAAATCAAAGTATGTACCGCCTATGAACTTGACGGTAAAATCGTCCACGACTTTCCTAGTGATGCGCGAGCCTTTGCTAGAGCGATCCCCATCTACGAGACCCTCGCTGGATGGAAACAATCAACTAGCGAATGCAAAACTGTGGAAGAGTTGCCAACAAACGCTAAGGAATATCTTAAATTTCTTGCTGATTTGACGGGAACGCCGATCGCGATTATCTCGCTAGGCGCAAGCCGAGGCGAAACCATCATCGTGGAAGACCCAATTCACGGGCCCAAGCGTGGTTTGTTGAAAGCTTAGATTTTGAGTTTTTGTTTTTTCTAAAAAACAAAAACTCAAGCCCAAACACCAATTACCAAACACCAATTACTAAAATGCAATTACAAATAAACGCTACTACTCGTCCCCCTGCCAATAATCGCTCTCTTCGTCGCGGTGGTCAAATTCCTGCGACCGTATATGGACATAAAGGCGCTGAGTCGATCTCTATCACTCTAGACGCTAAGGAAGCAACTACTTTGTTACGTCAAGCGACGATTAATAACACATTGATCGAAGTTAACGTAACTGATGGTGACTTTAAGGGCAAGACACTATTGCGTGAAGTCCAAAATCATCCTTACAAAAAAGCTGTTTATCATCTCAGCTTTTTTGCGATCGAGTCTCAAGCCAAAATTGAGGTAGATATTCCTTTGCACTTCGTTGGTGTTCCTGTCGGCGTAAAAGTTGGTGGTGGTTCTATTGATACGATCAAGAACTATGTGCGTGTAGTTTGCGCCCCTAACAGCGTCCCTGAAAGATTTGAAATTGACATCACCGAACTCGAAATTGGTAAAGGTGTTCATGTCAGTGAAATTAACTACCCTGAAGGTGTTAAGCCTGTAACCGATACGACAGCACTTGTCATTACCATTCTCAAGAAATAAAACAAGGGGCTGAAGCCCCTTGTTCTAATACAAATAAGAAGGGGCGCATCGCGCCCCTTTTTTATGTGAGAATTATGTGCCGATCGCGATCAATCTTTAGCCAACCTTCGTCTTGCAGTAGCTTCATCGCTCTAGTGACGGTAACGCGAGTGCTGCTAATTGCACTGGCAAGATGTTGATGTGTGAGGCGTACAGTTAAGCGAGTGCCGCCTTCAACAGGAATTCCGACTTCTTGCTTAAGTAAAAGTAAGATTTGGCGAAGGCGCTCTTCTACCCGTTTATTACTAACTAGGGCTAGTAACGACTCAGTTTGCTGAAGACGGCGATTGAGATGTTGCAAAATTCCTTGGTAGAGTTGCGGAGACTGCTCCAGCTCTAAAATCGTGAAACGCATCAAGTCCACATCGGATAGAGCGATCGCCTGATATGGTTCCAGATTTGTCAGAGGTAAACCAAAGGGCATTGCTTGGACTGCAAATCCGACTAGGACTTCATCACCTGAAGGGTGCAAAGTATTTAATTGGACGACTCCCCGACAAACCACCCATACTTCATGGGGGTACATGGGGATAATTTGTCCACTTTTGTAAGTGTGCATAGTGCGACCGCGATAAATTTCTTCGAGCGATCGCCGCCAATCAGTTACAGAAGTTGTGGAACTAAGATCGAAACTTGAGAACGTGTATGTCATATCAGTGTGAGGTAGACATTAACGATCCTATGTGTTTATCGACACTGTCAGGTTAAGCATTGATTATCTAATCAATAAGTTATTGTTAAAATCACATATCAACGCTACTTAACTAAAAAAGAGAGGCAATGCATTGCCTCTCTTTTTAGTTAAGTAGTAGAAGCCAAAAAGCTATGACGCACGCGCAACGATCGCTATAGCTTTTTGGCTTTTGGGGTTTATTTCGCCAAATTGCGAAGCAGCGATCGCTGATTTTCATTCATGCCTTGCAAAACTTGCCTAGCATCACTGTGTTGCAACATTTGTAAAAGCTCTTCAATTTCCTCGTTTAAAGCTTTAGAAGTTGGCTCTTTTACCTTAGGATTTTCTTGATGTGTTTCGACTTTGGCACTAGGCATCACACAAGTACCTGTTTCACAATCCATGCCTAGCTCTTGCCAATAGAGTGTGGGAATGACTTTGCCCCTTTGACCAACATGTTCATGTTGTAGTAGATCGGTTTGCAGATAGTTGCGGGGTGAGTCATAGAACTTGACATCACGGGCATAGGGAATCGTGAAACCGCCAAATGCTTTGCGGTATTCTTCAGAGCCAAGAATTTCATGGAAAAACGCGGATACACCATGCATCATCAACAAATCCATGAACTTGGCAATTTCCTCTTTGCCCTGTAGCGCTCTGCCAAGGAGATGCTTAAAGCTCCATTCCACAAATTTGAGGTTTGAGCAGTCTCGATAAAAATTGTTGAGGTAAATGTTTGACATGACTAGCTCGCCAATGAAATGGCGCACGCCAAGCTTCCCTTTGAGGAAATCTTTTTCGATCTTGGCGATTTCCTTGCGTTCATATTCATAGGGCTGTCGCTCTATGACTTGGGTATAAATTTGATGAAGGGCGGTTTGACGATCTGCGTCCGTTGACTTGCGATCAATGGTGATTGGGGTATGAGCATTCATGACGACTTCTCCAAAAACTCTTTAAAAAACTGGTAAACATCGATTGAACATTGATCAATTTGGCTATTACAGCGCTTTGCACTGGCATAGAACCCAGATAATTTTTTAAAAGTGCCGCTTCGTGGAACTTTCAAAAAATTATCTGTATTACTTAAACCCTTAATAGGCTGTAACTATCTAGAGTCTCGGAGGCAAATCTCTATAGCTAGCTACTTTTTGAGTAGCTAATTGATCTAACTAAGCATTGACCAATGTAGATATTGCCATTTCTGAATAGGGCTTTACCATTGCTGCACATTCGGCAGGTAACATCTCATCGACAACTGATTGCAATAGACGATATGCAGTGGAGCATTCTTTCGTAACTTGATAGGAATTGATGATGTTTGCCAGCCAATCCATCAGAGTTTCACGGAAGAATAGCTCGTCATCACGCAAAACTGATAGAGATGTGTAACGAATCATACTTGACATGTCGTATTTGCATCGTTGCAACTGTTTCTGGACTAGTTCAGGATATTGCTGTGCCAAAAGCCTCAGAGTTTTAATCGTGATTTCGTCAGCGCGATCGCGCAAGAGATTGTAAGTCTTGACACGTACTGCAAAACTATTAGCAAAACGCTCTAAATTGAAAAGGTCGCTGTCTGTCAAATAGACATGATCGACACCTGCAATTTTTTCATCTAATGTACGATTCATTGTTAACATAATCTTTTCTTTGCCCCTTAAATAAATTTAGTAAATATACCTATCTAGCTGTCTCGGCTTAGAAAGTAACTTATTGAATACCCCCTATTTCTAAACAATAGAACTGTAGTTACTCGTACATTCAAGAACGAAATCAAAGTTAACTTAATAATATATTTCGACATACAGCGTCTTGCGCTGCCATACAGATAATTTTTTAAAAGGGCTGCTTCGCAGCCCTTTTAAAAAATTATCTGTATGACTCAAACCATCAATAGGCTGTAATAAAGCCCAAAAAGCTGTGGCGTACGCTGCGCGTACTCCACAACTTTTTGGGTTTTGTTGCGATTTTTAGAACGGCACGGCTAAAATGGGTTAATAGACCGTAATACTTTAGATACTTCCATGCAATCGGCAATAAGAATTGAAAATCTCAGGAAGACTTATGGCGAGACTATTGCCGTAGATGGAATTTCTTTAAATGTTACACAGGGACAGATCTATGGCTTGTTAGGACCAAATGGGGCTGGCAAAACTACGACTATGCGCTGTATTTGCACTTTGACTATCCCTGATTCGGGTTTGGTCGAGGTGGCTGGAGTCACTGAAGCAAGAGCAATTCGCGATCGCCTTGGTTATATTGCTCAAGAAGTGGCTCTGGATAAGGTGCTAACTGGGCGTGAATTATTACGTTTTCAAGCGGCTTTGTATCATATTCCACCCAAACAAATCAGCGATCGTATTGATAGCGTATTGGATTTATTGCAACTAGAGCCATATGCAGATAAGCTTTCGGGGACATATTCGGGCGGTCTAAAAAGACGTTTAGATCTCGCGGCGGGTTTGTTGCACCAGCCATCGGTACTCATTCTTGATGAGCCGACGGTCGGCTTAGATATTCAGAGTCGGATTGCGATTTGGGAGTTTTTACGCAAGCTGCGAGCATCGGGCGTAACCGTATTGATTAGCAGTCATTATCTCGAAGAAATTGATGCCCTTGCCGATCGCGTGGCGATTATTGATCGAGGCAAAATAATTGCCGAAGGCACAACGAATGAATTAAAAATGAAAGTGGGTGGCGATCGCATTACGATTAGGATTCGTGAGTTTGCCGATCTCCATGAAGCAGAACATGCTCAAAAGATTTTACAGCAGTTACCGATTGTGCAAAGTATTACGATCAATGCTGCTCAAGGCAATGCGGTTAACTTATTTGTTACCCCTGATGCTAATGCCATTAGCGAAATCCAAAATATGTTGACGGCGGTTGATATTAATATATTTAGCTTGTCGCAGTCACGCCCCAGCCTTGATGATGTTTTTCTAGCGGCGACGGGTCAAACTATTCTTGATGCTGAAATTGCTCAATCAGAAATATTTGCTGCAAGCAAAGGCAAAAAGAAGCGTTAAAGTTCAACCTATGTAAGTAGGCAAAAGAAAACTTAAAACCGAAAAAGCTATGCGCGTGCGCCATAGCTTTTTCGGTTTTAGTTTTTATTTCCAAGACAAAGCTTAACTGTTACTTTATTTTCTTTAGCGATAACTACCTTTAAGATACGTGGGAAGCAAAATATATCTATAAGCTTCTTTAATTGTTCTGATTGAGGTGAAATATGCTCGATTTTAATACTTTCCTGTTGGCGCAGACTTCAACGGGAAGAAGTTTTGCTGTTGATGATTTACTCAAGCCCGATGGACTGGTATGGCAACTTGTATTTGCGATCGCCATCTTAGTTGGTGGTTGGATCGTTGCGATATTTTTTGCTTCGATGACCGAAAATCTGCTGAAGCAAACAAGTGTTGATAATAAACTTGCAAATTGGTTAGGTGGTTCGAGTAGTAATTTGCCGATTGAAAAATGGGCTGGTACTACGGTTTTTTGGATCATCTTGCTTTTCACTTTAGTCGCCTTTTTCCAATACATTAGGCTAGATGCTGTCGCTACCCCATTAAATGGTTTATTAGGGCAGATCACATCATTTTTGCCCAAGCTCGGTGGTGCGGCGATCCTAATTGGTATTGCATGGGTTCTTGCTACTGTTAGCAAAATGATTGTCGGGCGCTTTTTGCGATCGGCAAACATTGATTCTAAAGTCAGCGCTCAAGTCAATGAGGATGAGGTAACTACAGGAACAGCTATAGGTGCGATTAGAGGATCGGCTACAGAATCTATCTCTCTGAGCGAAACTTTATCATCAGCTTTGTATTGGTTCATCTTGTTGCTATTCCTGCCTTTGGTACTGGATACTTTAGGACTCGTACAAGCACTCCAACCCGTCCAAAATCTGGTCAATCAGATCTTGAGCGCCCTGCCCAAAATCCTCAAGGCGGTGATGATTGGTGGTATTGGTTGGCTCATTGCCCAAACAGTTAAGCGCATTGTCACTAATCTCTTAGCAACCAGTGGAGCCGATCGCTTCCTGCAACGTTGGACTTCTAATCAGACCGAATATAGTCTTTCTCAAGTAGTTGGGAATTTTGTCTATATTCTCATCCTGATTCCCACGGCCGTATCGACATTAGAAGCTTTAGAAATTGGCTCGATCTCTCGCCCTGCAACGGCGATGCTCGATCAGGTATTGCGCTTTGTCCCACAGCTATTTACGGCTAGCATAATTCTTGCGGTAGCTTATTTCCTCGGTCAATTTGTCAGAGATATTGTTTCTGGTCTTTTGACTGGCTTAGGATTTAATAATATTTTGCACTGGTTGGGCTTTCAATCAATCTCATCAACTCCCACCACTACATTTGCTGATACCGAAAATAATTTCACAACAGATCTACCTCAACAAATTCCTTCCGAATTTGCTGATACCGAAAATAATTTCACAACAGCTCTACCACAGCAAACTCCCTCCGAAATCGTCGGAATTATCGTATTTCTAGGGATTATGCTAGTGGCGATCGCTACAGCCACTGATGTTTTACAAATCAATGCGCTGACTCAGATTGTCTTTGGTGTGATGCTAGTTTCTGGTCAAGTATTGAGCGGTGTGATTATTTTCGCGATCGGTCTATACCTTGCCAATCTCTCCTTTAATCTTATTTCTAGTACTGGCGGACGACAAGCACGAATTCTCGGTCATGCCGCGAGAATTTCGATTGTAGCGCTGATTAGTGCTATGGCTCTCAAACAGATGGGCATCGCTAGCAATATCGTCGATCTAGCGTTTGGATTACTGACAGGAGCAATTGCCGTGGCGATCGCCGTAGCTTTTGGACTTGGCGGCAGAGATATCGCTTCTCAACAATTGCGTGAATGGCTAGAATCATTCAGACGTAGAGATTAGATAGTTACTCAAATAAAAAGGCTTCGCAATGCGAAGCCTTTTTTATTTGATAAAAACCAAAAAAGCTGTGGCGCACGCGCAGCTTGTACCTCAGCTTTTTTGGTTTACTTATAATGGATAAATTTTGATGGGAAGGAGTCGCATTAAAGCTTGTCCTAATCGATAGGCTTGAGTGTCATACATTGGTAACTCGATCGCGGCGGGGAGGCTTTGCATAAACCGTCGGGCAAGCTCAAGATCGCAACCTGAAATATTTTTTAGTTTATTGCCAGCGTCTAATAGCACACTGGAATTTAGGGGTGGCTTAGCGCGTAACTGCCAACGTTTTGGTGTGTGGAGATTGCCTAACTCGATCCGCCGCAGTCCAGAGATTGAAGCTAAAAGCGTTAGGCGATCGCCTGCTTTCATGACTTCATCATCCGACGGCATATGAAATTGAGTATGTCCATCGAGTTTAGGACTGCTAGTTTTTAAATAAACTGGCACAACTGTATAGCCATGGGCAATTTGAGAGAGATTTTTGCCGACCAAGGTGTCATTCTCAGAAATAGTATATTCGGCAACTAAGACAGTGCGCTGGTTGAGACGAAATAGGCTTAACATATTTTCGCCAAAAGCTGCACCCGCAAAGGCTTCGGCTGAGAGTGCATAGGCACACAAAGATTGGGAATCGGGTAAGAGTTCCGCTAAGTTTTCGCTGAAGTAGCGATCGTAGGTGCGGATACCTAGATTGATATGACGATTGATTTTTTGGGCAGCATCACGGGCTAGTAAAGCGGCTTCAAGATTGAGCATTTGATCATCAGTGACCGTAAGAATGCTCTTGGCTCTGGCAAGATTGGTTTTCGATAATTCTTCGATGATATTGCCCGTGAACCAAGGCACTTTATCCGCGAGATCGCAATCATGGGGATTTTCACTAACGATTACAAATGGAAGTTTTAGTTTAAATAAGAGGTCAGCAATCTTCTGTCCAAGCCGACCAAACCCGATGAGGATAATATGATCGCGAGTGGGTAAAGGTAGCGATCGCTTAAAAAATTCAAATTTGGAACTGAGAATATTATCAGCAATAAGACCCACTACGCCTAAAACAAATAGCAAACTGATCAGCGTAAGCGCTATACAAAATATCATTACCCATAAAGGGATTTGATCTTCATTGAGTCCACCAAATACATCGCCATATCCACCTAAAAGTAAAATGACGCTGGCAGAAATCGCTTTTTGTAAGGAAATATCTTTGACGTTAAAATATAAGATTGTCGAACTAATTATCAACAATAAAATCGCAATAACTATTCCCGATAGAATTAATTGGCGCGATCGCTCTGCTCGAATCCAAGAGAAAATTTGCTTCCGTTGAGATATCCAAAAGGAAAAACTAGTAAATTTTTGGAATAATTGATTGATTTTTTGGAAGGTAGAAAAATTGTTAGTATCTAGGCGATCGCTTAATTCTGCAAGACTACGATTACTTGCCGCAAAATCATTTTCGACACATTCAATAACCGCAATTTTATCGCCAACTTGGATCGGTGTATCGGGTTGCCATTGAAAAAATAGGCGATCGGAACTAGTGTCGGCAAGACTCAAAAGTCGAGAATTCTTTTTATGTAATAGATAGGCAGGAGTTCTCACAAATCGATAGTCATCTGGCTCTACTAAGTATTCAACGACCCGCAATTTACTCTCGCCAAGTTGAAATAGTCCTAATGTTCCTTCTCCTAAACCCGCCACAGCAAAGGAAGCCGCAGGAAGCTCAACAGGATCGAGAGCGACAAAGCTTCCCAATTGCTCTTTTAGTAATTGATTGAGATTTTGGCGAGAGGAACGGACAACGATATGCACGTTGGGGTTAAGACGACGAGCGGCGATCGCCGTTTCAATATTTACATTTTCATTGCTAGTAACCGCTAAAATCCCTCGACAGTTATGGATTCCCGCCTTGATTAATACTTCAGAGCGCCGACAATCCCCTAAAACAATCGATTCATCAAGAAGTTCTGCAAAGTTATCAAACTCCATGATTTCTGGTTGCACTTTATCGATCGCACAGATTTTCACTTCATATTCTTTGTAAGCAAACTTCTTTAAATTAAATACAGAATGCTGTCCTAAGCTGCCTAACCCACAGACAATAAAGCGATTGTATATCGTTTCATGGCTTGCACCTAAATTTGGCTCTAAATTTGGTTCTGAATTTATGAATTTATCAAATTGGATATCTTGTAAATCGCGATCTACTGGATCGATTTCGTCATGGGCAAACTCAATATTTTCTATCCATTGTGGTAATGGCTGACCAAACATGAACGCATAAATTCGCACTGTATTGAAATCTCGCATATCAAAATCATGACAGCATTTAGCGATCGCATCTACTAACAATTGGCGATCGCCAAAATAGGTAGATTCTAGTAAAATATGCAATTCTTTGCGCTTTTGTCTGACTGTGACATTTACTTTAATTTCTAGATCAATTAAGCAGTTTTTTATAAGAGGTGCAAGCGATTGCATTATTTATTACATTCTCAGGTTGATAAAT
>JBBRQX010000016.1:0-14130 GCA_038225745.1 Pseudanabaenales cyanobacterium
AGCCGTCCTAAAACGACAATTATATGAATCAATCAAAAAGACTAAAGGGAATAAATTCCCTCGTTCGCTTACCTCTCAGCGCTGAAGCGCCTGAGTTTCCCGCGTATCGTGTGATCCTATGAAAAAACGCGGATCTGAGCTTCAAAAATGTTTAAACGCACAATTCATCGGGATTTGTAGTTTCTCAAATGGGCGTTTATTTTTTAAGTAGTTCCACCACAGCACTAACCAAAATGTCGCCGCTACAGTGAATTAACAAACAAAAAGCATCCTAAACATTGACTAGGGTGCTTTTTATATGATGTGAAAATGATTAACCCTAAGCTCCAGTGCAGAATTTGCTTGGCGATTGGGATAGAAGTTTCTATCGAAATTTTTGAGGCGATCGTACATTGCGCGAAATGTGATGAGATTTTAGCTCCACAATTCTACCGATTGCTTTATCGAAAAAAGCCAATTAAGCACCCTTATATAGATTAACTGGCCACTGGCAACGACACCCAAAAAGGAGTTAAAACAGATCGGTAAAAGATCGGTACAAAAAAACAATAAAAAGCAGTACTAAAACATTACTGTGAAAGGACGGGAAGAAAAACGGTTTTTTGAGATTTTGCGATAATTTACTTATGAGCCAAAAAACTATGATTACTAATCTATTAAGCGAAATCGCAGCCATGCTTGACGAACAGGAAAGCGATAAAATAATAACACTTTTACTTTCCACTAGAGACAAAATAACAGTACTAAAAGGATATCGAAAGGAGACGGACTTTATCGATTTATGCGAGGCTTATAAAATTGCAAAAGCCTGTGGTTTCAACCGTTCCAAAGCTTTACTCAGATATTGGGCGGATCGGTATTTTGATGTGAAGCGTCCACGGTACAAACAAAGCCAATTAGATAAACTGTTGGCTTATAGGTTAATGCCTATTGAGGTCGAGCGACCACGATACAGCAAAAGCGAAATAGAGAGCCAGTTGGCTTATGGAATAACGTGGGGTGAAGGAGCAGTTATCCGCTCTATTAAATTTCAGATTATCGCGATCGCATAGCTTGAAAAAAACAGGGGGGTGAAAGGGCGGCGAAAAACAGTATCCAAACAGTAGCAAAACAGTATTAGGTCATCGCATAAATAACAAAGCAAAGGGGGGCGAAAAACAGTACCCAAGATGCTGAAAAGCATTGATGCGATTTGCTGATATTAATCGCATAATTGACAAAGCACCCTGACCAATCGGCTAAGGTGCTTTGTTTGTTATTGTCTAACATTTGTCTAACATTGTTTAACCTCTTGCCAATACGCGCCTAACTTGGCTAGGTCACTTTTCTAATAAACGAAAATTACACAAAAACCAAACCGATTTACACAAAAGTGACCAGTATCGTGTAAATAACTTTTTCTCTATGTCAAACATTTAGTAAATTATTTTTAATTACATATTGACTTACGTTTTACTCACGGTGTAAGATACTGCAAGTAAAACGTTAGACAAGAGATTTAAGGAAATGACTAAGGCGATCGGTTATGTGAGAGTTTCAACGCAGGAGCAAGCGACACACGGTTATAGCTTGGATGCTCAAATCGACAAAATTAAGGGTTATGCAAATCTCTATGATATTGAGTTAATCGATATCATCATCGATGCTGGTATGTCTGCCAAGTCCTTAAACCGTGAAGGTTTACAAACTGTCTTACAAGAGTTAGATAGTGGTAAAGCGGACGCGGTGATTATCTTTAAACTAGATCGCCTTACTCGTTCGGTATCAGACTGGAATACTTTAATCGCTGATTACTTTACCGATAAAGCTTTACTCTCAGTTAGTGACCAGATTGATACTCGCACCGCAGCAGGTAGATTATGTCTAAATGTTCTAATGTCGGTCGCTCAGTGGGAAAGAGAAGCAATTGGTGAGCGTACCAGTATGGCGCTACAGCATAAAAAATCTCAAGGCGAACACGTTGGCTCACCTGCTTATGGCTTCAATATGAGTGAGAAAAAATTAGTTAAGTCTGCTAGCGAGTGTCAAGTTATCGATCTGGTACGAGATTTAAAAGCCAATGGCGCGACATTACAGCAAATTGCCGATCATCTTAATCATGAAGGGATTGCCACAAAGCGCGGCGGAAAATGGCACATTAACAGTATCAAACGTGTATTAGATCGTGAGGTTGCGTAATGTCTATGACTGAACAGGCGATCGCTATTTGCGGATGGCGGTGTGTAAGCACTGCCTTACACCGTAATTATGGTGTAAAATAACGTTAGTTTATCGTAAGACGATATGGCAGAATCACCAGACAGCAAAGCATCGAAGAGTTTAACTTTTAGACTCCCAAACGAGATTTATTCAGAGTTAGAGCAGTTCGCGATCGCTAGAGGGTTACTTAAATCCGATGGCGCTATTAAAACCACTGATGCTCTAATCGCAGTCATTAAGCAGGGCTTAGGGTTGTCTCACGGTGTAAGTCAGAACGTAAGTATTTCTGGTGTTGATATCCAAGCAATGATCGATAATGCGATCGCACCTTTAATTACCAGAATCGAGGCGATCGAAGGTAACGACCTTATGCGATCGGTAGTTACTAGCGAGGCAACAGTAAGCACAAAAAAGTCTTATCTGAAAGCAGTGGCGTAGAATCTGAAGTGGTTCCAGATGTTGTGGCGATCGCATCTGTGCCGACAACTAAGCCAAAGAAAACTAAGCAGAAATCGATACTTTCTATTACTGAAGCTATGGCGATCGCTGCAAAG
Source organism: Pseudanabaenales cyanobacterium (assembly GCA_038225745.1). Lineage (GTDB taxonomy): Bacteria > Cyanobacteriota > Cyanobacteriia > Pseudanabaenales > Pseudanabaenaceae > Pseudanabaena. Next base: position 2,754 of record JBBRQX010000016.1, read on the forward strand.
CATGGTTACACAGGCAGTAATCAAAATATGGTGAACTGGAGTAAGCGCTCTTTTATTTCTGCTACGGAACAGGCAAAAGCAGATAATAGGGATAAGTTAGCTGCCATTGGTTTAGCTCCAATTGAGACTGAAGATGGTTACGCATGGATGGCGCTCTAAAATCTGATCGCGCAAAGCGCGAAGGGGCGAAAGTCAAAAAAAATCGGTAGAGGGCAAAAGTGCTAGAGGGTAAAGAGCTACAGAGTCGCTGGAGCTGAACATGACACGCGAAATCCCAGAAGGTCGCTACGACCATCGGGATTGTCGTTGATGCGGTACGCAGAGCGGCAAGACCTAGGATAGCTGCCCCAAGAACCGCCGCGAATCATACGGGTAGGATTTGCTGAAAAATCTTGCAACCAAGCGCTACCATCTTCAGGAGCGCCTTCATAGTTATTATGAAAACGGTCTTGACACCACTCCAAAACATTGCCATGCATATCGCATAGTCCCCAAGCATTGGCAATCTCAAAGTAATCCACAGACGTGGTTTCGTCTTGTTGTTTGCCTATTGCTCCATCTGCATAGGCAACACTGCTACGGTAATTGGCTAACTCTGGGGAAATAGTTTCGCCAAAGTGAAATGGAGTGGTCGTTCCTGCGCGACAGGCATATTCCCATTCGGCTTCGCTGGGTAAGCGATATTGACGATTGGTGTAAGCAGTCAGCCGATCGCAAAATTCGATCGCCTCTTCCCATGACACTTGTTCGACAGGTCTATTATCTCCTTTAAATTTTGATGGATCTGGCTTAAGTTGCGTATTCACTTGAGGCATGTCGGCGACTACTCGCCACTGGGCTTGGGTGACTGGGTATTTAGCCATAAAGAAGCTGGGAACAGAAACTCGATGCTGTGGACTTTCGCGATCCATGCGTTCTAGTTCGCGGTCGGGTGAACCCATGAGGAATGTCCCTGCGGGTATTTGCATCATCCGTAGATGCGTTTTTGGATCGAGTTCTTCTTCGTAGAACTGATTTGTGGCTTTGCGTTTGGAGATAGTGGCTGTGGGCATAGGAAAAAACTGGTTTTAAAATGCGATCGCGCAAAGCGCGAAAGGGCGAAAGTCAAAAAAAATCGGTAAAGAGCAAAAGTGCTAGAGGGTAAAGAGCTACAGAGTCGCTGGAGCTGAACATGACACGCGAAATCCCAGATTGTAGATACGATCAGCGGGATAGTTGACGCAGCGGTACGCAGAGCGGCAATTCCTAGGATAGGTGTCCCAAGAACCGCCGCGCCACACACGAGAAGCATCTGGATTATCTGTCAGCCAAGCGCTACCATCTTTAGGAGCGTCACGATAGTTATCATGCCAATGGTCTTGACACCATTCCAATACATTTCCATGCATATCGCTTAGTCCCCAAGCATTGGCAATCTTAAAATGGTCAACAGATATAGTTTCTCTTCGACGTTGACTTTGAGTAACTATTCTCCCTGCAAGAGGTATACTGCCATCATAATTTACCAACTCGGTTGAGATGGTATTGCCAAAATAAAAAGGTGTTTCCGTTCCTGCACGACAGGCATATTCCCATTCGGCTTCGGTGGGTAGGCGATAGGGGCGTTTAGTTTTTTGGGCGAGGCGATCGCAATATTCTTGGGCTTGGTACCAAGACACCTGCTCGACAGGTCGCTTAGCTCCTTCAAAGTTTGATGGTTTGGGATTGAGTTCTAGATTAACTTTGTCGTAGGTTTCGGCAACGATTTGCCATTGCTCTTGGGTGACAGGATAGCGTCCTAGAAAAAAGTTTTTGACGGTAACGGAATGTTGCGGACCTTCGTCACTGCTGCGATCTTCTTCAGTCTCTGGCGAACCCATCATGAATTTGCCGCCATTCACCAAGATCATGGGTAATGCGACATCGTTACCCAGTTGTTCTTTAAAATATTGAGCGGTTCGCTGCTCTTTTTTGACGATTAACGCAACCATTGTTAAACCATAAATAATGGTGAGAGGGTCGGCAAATTCTTCAGTCTAGGGGCTTAGTAATGGAACCAAAAACCAAGTTAAGGATTTTGAACTACTCGAAAACCCTCAGATTTATTTTTAATAGTACTCGGCGATGACGCGCTTAGATGAATTAAACGTGAATATCAATGCTTGTTTTAGTTTTTTGGCAAAATATAAAATAATAAAGCCCACTATTTTAGTTTTTAGTTAAAAACTAAAATAAAGAGCTACACTATTTTAGTTTTTGGCAATTTGACATGCTCTCAGCGCTGAAGTGACTGAGTTTCCCGCGTATCGTGTGATCCTATGAAAAACTTTAAATCTGGCATATATATCCAACAAGGCTATTACAAAAGCTTTCAACCCAATTTAATTAATCGGCTCTGGACATTGGATAACATGGAGATCCAGAAACTGCTAGAGCAGGCAAATCGTGAAATAGGCAGGCTAGATATGTTCTCTGAGTACATTCCTGATGTTGATCTATTCATCAGTATGCACGTACTCAAAGAAGCCACCCAATCCAGCAAAATCGAAGGCACACAAACCAACATCGAAGAAGCTCTACTTAACATTGAGGACGTACCACCAGACAAAAGAGATGACTGGGAAGAAGTCCAAAACTATGTCCAATCAATGAACCATGCGATCGCAAAACTTGATGAATTACCCTTTTCCTGTCGCTTAATTAAAGAAACCCATAAAATATTGCTTCAGGGAGTCAGAGGAGCGCATAAACAACCAGGCGAATTTAGGAAAAGCCAAAACTGGATTGGTGGAGCAACCATTAATGATGCTCGTTTTGTGCCACCAGTGCATACCTCACTAGATGAATTAATGGGCGATCTTGAACTCTTCGTTCATCAAGAGCAATACTTCCCTGAATTGCTCAAAATTGCCCTATTGCATTATCAATTTGAGACAATTCACCCGTTTTTAGACGGTAATGGTCGAGTCGGAAGATTAATGATCACCCTTTATCTAGTTAGTAAGGGAATTCTCAAAAAGCCAATCCTGTATTTATCAGATTTTTTTGAACGCAACCGATCGCTTTACTACGACAACCTCATGCGAGTTAGAGAGCAAAACGATCTATCGCAATGGTTCAAATTCTTTTTAGTAGGCGTAATCGAAACCGCTAAAAATAGCGTGATGACCTTTGACAACATTTTGAAATTGCAAAAGCAAGTCGATCAACAAATCCAGACTTTACGCAGTCGTACCGCCAACGCCCAGAAGGTATTGAACTATTTATATCAACGTCCTGTAGTCGATGCTTCCGCGATCGCAGAATTAACAGGGCTATCACCATCCTCTGCCTATAAATTAATTGCCGATTTAGAAAAATTTGCAATCTTAAAAGAAGTAACAGGCGGGAAAAGAGGCAAAATGTATGTATTTAGTGAATATTTAAGCTTGTTCAGCTAATCTGAACCATAACCAAAACAATTACGGATATGACATGGCATCGCTGAATCCTTAGAACGTGTTTGAGAAGTTTAGACACTCAAAAATTACTATTAAAGTCAATGTATCAAGCCCCAAAGCCCCCAATTCTGGGGGAACAAGAAATTTAGCTCTCTCTTCAAAGTCCCCCAGAATTGGGGGCTTTAGGGGGCTTAGCGATCGCGCAGAGCGCGAAGGGGCAAAAGTCAAAAAAATCGGTAAAGGACAAAAGGGCTAGAGGGTAAAGGGCGAATTACTCTTCTAAGGAAAGCGGAAGAGTCTCTGGAGCTGAACATGACACTCGAAATCCCAGAGGGTTGAGACGAACATCGGGCTTGTAGTCGTAGCGGTATGTAGATCGGCAACACCTAGGATAGTAGTTCCAAGAACCACCACGCAGCAAACGAGAAGCATCTGGACTATCTGTTATCAGCCAAGCACTCCCATCATCGGGAGCTCCTTCATAGTTATTATGCCAGTGGTCTTGACACCATTCCAATACATTTCCATGCATATCACATAGTCCCCAAGCATTGGCAATCTTAAAGCAATCGACAGGCGTGGTTTCGCCTCGATGTTTGCCTGTTGCTCCATCTGCATAGGCAACACTGCTATCGTAATTGGCTAACTCTGGTGAAATGGTTTCGCCAAAGTGAAATGGGGTCGTCGTTCCTGCACGACAGGCATATTCCCACTCGGCTTCGGTGGGTAAGCGATATTGGCGCTTAGTATAAGCAGTCAGCCGATTGCAAAACTCGATCGCTTCTTCCCATGACACTTGTTCGACAGGTCTATTTTCTCCTTTAAAGTTTGATGGGTCTGACTTAAGAAACCTATTGACTTGAGGCATTGAGTTGGCGACTACTCGCCACTGCGTCTGTGTGACGGGATATCGCCCCATATAAAAGTCTCGCACTGTCACTAAATGCTGAGGGCTTTCAAAGTCATAGCGATCTAACTCCTCCGCAGGAGAACCCATCATAAATTCACCGCCACTTATTGCCACCATCTCGATCACTACGGTTTCATTAATCCTTTCTATATACCTGTAAGCTTGTCCGTTGGTTTTCTTTGCACTCCATCTCCTCCAAAAATTTTTAACCAGAGAACCAACCTTAAATTGAAATAGTTCGAGTTCAACTGCTGTTGGAGTTGAAACTGTGGAATCAAAGGCAATTATCGCTACGGTGTATTCCTCAGTCTGCAAAGGCGGCAACCAAGAGCTATCCGCTTCAGACACAGCTTCATCTGAAGATTCCACCAGTTGCGCTGTCGTAAATTCAAGAACCTCTAACGCAGGGAATTCAATATCTAGCTCTGTTTCCATCTCTGGCTTAACAGGTTTAATCCAATCCGAGCGACCACTAGCGTCACGCTCAACCAGTTCCGCTAACTCCCTATATTCCCCACCCAACCGATGCAAAACTTCCGTCGTAATCTGAGCAAAGGGAAGAATCGCATCCTTTGCCTCTTGACTCCAATCCGACTTAGGCGACAACAACGCCGTAAAGCTCTTGATGTCCAAACCCAAGGTTCTCGCAATCCGTCGCGATAGCGCTTCAATTACGCCCAGCGTTTCATCAAGACGAGTGCGTAGGTTCAGCAATTCGCGCACCCCTTCGACAAAATTATAACGAGTGGGAAGAGATTTCTCCTTTGGGCGATCGCGCTCTTCTTCTAATAGCTCGCTAGTAAAAACCTCCGCAATATGCACGGGCGTAACATCGGACAGTAATTCTTGTTGAATTAAATGCACCACCGACATTTCCACAGGCACAGCCGCCATCATTCCCACCAGTTGCTGCGCCATTACTGAGGCAGTCGCCATAAATAACTCCACACGCGCCTCTGGTGACTTTGGACTAATCACCGCCGCCTCGCGATCGCGATTTGGATCTTTTACCCAACTCAGGTCAAACAATCTCGCAGGAACCCTCTGCCGACCTGCCGCCGCCACTACTAAAGCCCATTGCTTCAGCGCAGGAGCCGTCAGAGTCACCACAGGCAGAGTCAAAGCATCCACAGCAGAAATATTGGTGCGTACAGGCATCTCTCGAACTTGCAGTTTTGAGTTAAAAGCACCAGCAGTCAACGAGCTAACCTGCACTCCAAAACCCACATCCAATTCGCTTTCTCCCCACAAGCGTTCAGGCAAAAGCTGCACGATCGCCGTAGGACTATGCTTGCTCCATAGCGATAACCATTCATGAATTTGCCCCTGTTTCCAAATTCGCGATCGACAGTCACTAATAAACAAAATCAACCGCCGCCCCGAAATATCAATTAGCTCCTTCGGGCTGCGACTGGGCAGATTTACATCAATTCCTTGGCTGTGTTGCCTTTTAACGATCAGTTGGGGTTGTCCATCATTGTCCCGCACATGCCAAATCCGCACATCACGAAAAGCGCCTTGAGTCCTCAAAAGATGTTGAAATTCATCAAGGGTATCTTGCCAAATAAAACTAAATTCAGAAGCCTCAATTACAATTTCCAGCTCAAACCATCGCTCAGGCGATCGCTTTAAGATCGGCAACCAAAGATCGTGTTCAGCAATGCGATTAACCGTAGCGATTTCATCCAACTCTAACCGCGTCAAAGAAGGTACTTTACGCCGCAAAGGACGCAGCGATCGGGAAATGCCACGAGTATCAGGTAATGCTGGTGCTGCCTGTACTTGAATCGGTAAACCACCTTCAGGAACTTCTTTAGTTTGAGCATTGCGATTACCCGCAGCTTGAGGCATATTAAGAGGCACAAAAAGCGGTGGCGGCGGTGGTGCAGATAACAGCAGCTCGTTCTCAATGATTGGAATCTGTGTCGTTGGTTCTAGAGTCGGTTCAGGTTCAGCTACTTCATAAGCACCACCAATTTTAGATGCTAGCCACAGGACATCAGCAATATCTCGATCGTGCAGCAAAGACTGCGCCTCACTCAAAGCGTCGATTTCGCGATCGCTCATGAGCAGTCCCAGTTCTTGCATAGTGACTAACAGGCGATCGATCATTTTTCTTTTTTATCTAAGTCTGATGTACGCCCTTTACTCTTGACCTCCAAAGGTCGATCTAAAGGTGCTAATAAATGGTCGATAAAGCCCTCCTTATCACTACCCACCCACTCGCGATCGCGAACGATCATAAACAAAGCATTCAGCAATTGGTCGGTTGCTAGTTGCCCTTTTTTACGGCGATCGAGAAAACTGGTAATTAGTTCATCCACTTGTTTCTCTGAGAGATCGCAGTTTTGGAGATGGGCTTGGATAATGCGCTCCAATTGTACGCGATCGGGATCTCGCATATTCAGACGTAAACATCTGCGTAAAAAAGCAGGTGGGAAATCACGCTCTCCATTGCTAGTCAAAATCACTAAGGGAAACTCCTGACAGATAATCCGTCCCCCCTCAATCTTGACTTTACGCTCTGTATAAGTCGATTCAGACTCATCGGTATAGGCAGTCCGCACCATAACTTCTATGGGCTTTGATTCTGTCTGTGTGCGATCGTCGTCTCTCTCCAGCCGCGCTAACTCAGGGATTTCAAACCGACCTTCCTCAAAAATTGTTAATAAGTCATTGGGTAAGTCAATATCGCTCTTATCAATTTCATCAATCACTAACACGCGAGGACGTGGAGACTTATACAAAGCCGTCCCTAAAGCTCCCAAGGTAATATAGTCAGCTATTTTTTGCGGATCTTCGACATATCCTTCACCAGTTTTGGACTGTTTGACTTCTTGCAATCGCCCGATCGCATCATAACTATAGAGTCCATCTTTCAGAGTCGTGCGCGTAGTGATCGGCCAGTAAAGCACCTCACCGAGCTTCAACTCGTAGGCGATCGCATAAGCCAAGGAAGATTTACCCGTTCCTGGTTTCCCTGTAATCAGTAGCGGTCGCCGCAAGTAAAGCGCAGCATTAACCATTTCAATTTCTTCAGCTTGCGCTTGAAATGTCTCTCCACGTCGTTTTTGACGATTTTCGCCATCATGCGCCGATTTTCCAAATGGTCGCCAAGGCGGTGCATCTGGTAAATCAGCGATCGCATCATGAGGATCACGATTATCTCCCTGAAACAGTTTCCAATCTTTAGACACTTGACTCATAAAACCTCTATTTAGGCAGACTTTGGCGGATAAAAATTTGGATCGTCCCACAAAAGGGACAAATGATGACCGATATGATTCTCTTTTGTGTTTTTGGCTTTACGAGTTTCCAACCGTTTATCTTTAATCGTTGAGGGTAAACTTTCTAAACAGCAAGCTTGTAACAATTCCTGTAACTGAGTCCGATGAGCATCCTCATCCAAATTACTCCGCGCCCAAATTGCGATCGGTAAGCCAGACTCTAACAACTCATTCACAAGTTCTTGTATATCACTTGGAGCATCCTTTACCCACAAGCCGACAAGGTTACTATCTTTTACAGCATCATCCAGAACATCCAAAAGCTCATCTAGATCTTCGTCATGTCCTTCCACCAAAACCTCTATCGCTAACTTTTGCAATAAATTTTGATGACGATTCCATAGATTCTTCCAGCTTGGAGATCTTTTGTAATTGCCATCATACCGATTAGCACAGCGAACAAAAACTAAATAGTCATGCCCCAAATATTTAAGTCTTCGGCTTTCTCGCTCTAACAACCATGCATCAACGCCTAAATTCATGAGTTCCAAAGGTAAAAAGACATGAATGTGGGCATAATTTATGCAATCTTTGCAAATCCGTCTTTGTTCTCTGAGAAAGCGATCGAGTAGATCAGTTATTTTTCCTGATAATTCTTCTAAAACAAATGGAATAGCATCTATAGAACCATTAGCAACTAAAGCATGATAACCAGTCTTTTTAGTTTGATAAGTTTCAATATCTTCTATTAACCAAGCGTTGAGTTGATAATAGGATTCGTTTTCTTGAGATTGCGTAGATGCTTCATCACTGCGAGCGATCGTAATTAAAATAGCTGGTTGAGCGTTCTCTAAACGTTTATCTTGAGATTCTTGAATTTGTCTATAGATATCAAGCCAATCAATTCCTTGACGATATTCTTTTGCCCATTCAGTTAAAGTATTAGGCAAAAGTAAACTAGCTGTATTGTTGAATAAATGAGCAATAAATTCGTCACAAGCAGAATATTTAAGATTGCCTTGGACAAGTTTATCGAGTTCGCTTAAGATTTCTTGAATATCGCTTACATTTTGCTTAACCTTACCCGACCAGTGAGGTAGAGTATTTTGATAAGCTCGATTAATCTCCTCCCATTGAATATCCTTCAATTTGTCAATCAGAGTATCAAACTTTTTTTGAAGAGACCTATCATAGGATCACACGATACGCGGGAAACTCAGGCGCTTCAGCGCTGAGAGGTAAGCGAACGAGGGAATTTATTCCCTTTAGTCTTTTTGATTGATTCATATAATTGTCGTTTTAGGACGGCTTTGTGTTAGGATGATAAGATTAGGAGCGATAACCAAGCTTTTAGTAAACAAAATAACTTTTAAAAACCGCAGGGCTTGCGGGGTTAGTCTGTGGAGCGAACATAAGACCTGATAGAGATTTCTCTAAAGGGCTGTTGCTAAGAAGCAGAAAATCTAAGAAGTGATTCTTGGAATCTCAGTCGCTTTAGCGCTGAGAGCATGTCAATTGTTTGCTCCTTTCCTTTAACCTGATGTAATTAGTATCAAGTTTTTTCAAGGTTATTGGCGGTGGCATTGTTAGCATTGACCTGTGATCATTATCACTTGGGCTAAAAATTATCTTAGCCAAATTGGGCGGGATACTTTTTTAGCTGTATAGCTTGCGTGTAGATAGAGTAGTAGAAGCCTTATACAGCAAAGCTTTTGTGGTAAAATAGAGCGATGAAATTAAGCCCCAAAAAGGAAGTATGACAGTATTAGGTAAGTTAGAGATAACGATCAAGATCAATGAGTTACCCGCGATCGCTTCAACGGATAAAAATGGCTGGATTACTTTTTATCTCGATTGCGATGGACGTATATTTACCTCGACGGTGAAGCCGAAGGTTTTCAAAAAGCTGCAAGATGCTCAGGCTGATTTTCCAATGTGGGTCGCGGCGATCGCAGGTAAGTTGGGCGCGGCGACAGATGATGGCTTTATCTTGGATGAGCCGAATATTCAAGTCTTTGAGAAAAAGCCGAAGGAAGCGAAACCTGTTGAAGCGGCTTAAACACTCTTTATTTCGTCTAGCTAGTTTGGGACACATGGATATAAATTTACCCCTGAATCTCGAATTGCCTAGATATGTTGGTTAGGGGCATTAAGTTGATCGCCATCACGATAAAGTTTTTGCTAATTAGATCGCTTGATATTTTTATTGTTTAATGGTCTAATACCTTTGAATGATTAGACCATTAATCTATTAAATATTTAGAGGTTTAGATATGCTCAAAGTTGCGGTGTTCAACTTTAAGGGCGGCACAGGAAAAAGTACGACGGCTCTCAACTTGGGGGCGGCGCTAGCAAAGTCAAAATATCAAGTTGCTGTAATCGATCTTGATGGACAAAGAACTCTTAGCTTTGGTTTGGGGATGGATGGTAAACAACCAACGGCTTTAGATTGGCTAACTAGCGATGATGCGATCGCGCCGTTGCCGACTGAGGTAAAAAACTTATCCTTGATACCAGGAGATATTGGACTATTTCGTTTAGTTGCTGAGCGAGACTTATTTACACCATCCCTTAATCATCTAATACCTTTAGGGTTTAATGTCGTGTTGATGGATTGTCCCCCTAGCCTTAGTGTTGCCTCGGTGCAAGCGATTCTTAGTAGCGATCGCGTTTTAGTACCGACGCTTTGCGAACCTGCGGCGCTTAAAGGTTTATCTGAAGCGGTTGCATTAATCCGAGGTGAAAATACAAATATACCGATTGAAGTGGTCAGGACTCGATATAAAAATCGCTTGGTATTAACTAGAGAAGCTGATGACCTTTTAATTGAATCAGCCGAAGATTTGAGCTACCGATTGCTGCATACGACTATTCCCGAAAGTGTCCAAGTTGCGGAAAGTATTGCCCAACAGCAACCGATTCTTGACTATGCATCTGGTTCGGCTGGTGCGGTTGCTTATCGCTCTTTGGCTAAGGAATGTATCAAACTATGGGGTCTGAAATGAGTACAAAACGTATGGGTGGTATGGGTAAACTTAGTGACTTTGGCAAGTCACCGACTTCACCTGTGAGTGAGATATCTTCTGCTGTGCCTGATGTAGTTGTAACTAGTACGGAAGTTGTTGCGCCAAAAATCGTTACTAAAGCTGCTCCTAAAAAGGTGACTGAAGACAAATTGGTAACGGTAAATATCAAAATTAAGCGATCGCAGCAAGAATGGTTAGCTGATACTGCTCAAGCTATTAGGTCAAATAATACTGAGCCAGTCTCCCCCAGCGATCGCGTTTTCCCTCAACACTTGATCGGTGTGGCGATCGAATTACTCAATAATGCTGATGTGGACTGGGAGCAGATCAAGACTTTGACTGACTTAAAGAAACATCTAAACATATAATTACTTAATCAGTTAAAGGTATTAAATGTTTAAACAAACTAAACATCTGTGATCAATATCTACTCACCAAGGTAACGATAGTTGATCGATTACATCGCGGCGCGATAACACCCTAGAACATAACTCCCAGCGATCGCGATCGGGGTCGATGGTTTGCTGATAGCGAATCTCGAACACATCACGGGCTTGATGGCGTAAATGGATATATTCATCCATCATTTGCTCTAACTTTTCTTTGGTGTCAATCCAATCATCTTCGATGGTGTCTGGCAAGCCGCCAAAAATGTCATAGGATCACCTGATACGCGGGAAACTCAGGTGCTTCAGCCCTGAGAGGGAAGCGAACGAGGGAATTTATTCCCTTTAGTCTTTTTAATTGTAACATTTTCACGGAATAAATACTATAATGTGAGGTATGACACAGAGA
>JBBRQX010000017.1:0-14046 GCA_038225745.1 Pseudanabaenales cyanobacterium
GGAGTTGAAAACTGAGTAAGCGATTCAATAATAACTTTTTGTCTATTCTTTTTATATTCCATCTCAATCTGAGAGCCAATTATCAATCGTTCTTGACACGCCTCCAACTGTGCCAGATATTTCATGCTTATATCTGATTTTCGGATGCGATAAAAGTCGAGAAGGATATTTGTGTCTACAAAGAGTAGAGCATCCATTTCAGGTATTTTCTTAGCTTTTGCCACTGAATTTCCTATCGAGACATCTAACGATTGAATTGAGCAGCAGATTTACTTTCGCTCTCAACCAGAATACCAGAATATTATAATTTTCCGCTTCAATGATTTGTTATTCGCTGATAGCTTCTCAATTCTTAACTTTGGCGATCGCCTTTTCACAGTATTACCTTATAACTGAAATGATGCTATTACTTGAGGAGCGACTTGAATCAGCGAATTTTATTGCTTTAGGCTTCCACCAACACGACTTATTGAAAAATTCCTCAGTCAGAGGCGGAATATCAGAAGTATCAATTTCTGATTCCGTCATTGCATCTAACTTAGCCCAATTCGTCTCTGAGGTATTTTTCATAGCATTATGCAGCGACTTCAACGTAAGCGGAATAAGTAGAAGGATCAGGAATTTCTAGTCCTTCTTCGATAAGACCATCTATGTGAAATTCAAGCGCCTCTTGCATATTCTGATTAATCTCTTCCAAGGTTGCGCCAGTAGAAACACAACCCAAAACATCTGGAGAATATGCAGAATAGCCTGTCTGTGTCTTTTCTATAACTACAAGATATTTCATTACTTTAGTCCTGCCTGTTTTAAGATGCTATCAAGAGTTCCTATTGCCAGATCATCACTTGGCTTACTTGGTACAGTTACTAAGCCAAGTTTATGGGGATGCTTAAACTGGCGGTGACTGCCTCGCGTTCGAGCTAAGTACCAACCATCTGCCTCAATCAGTTTGATAATTTGTTTAACTTTCATTATTTAGACTCAATCATAGCAATAAAACAAAAAAAGCCTCGCAATGCGAGGCTTTCTTTGTTTTGTTAAAGCTTAGTAACGAGCAGCGTTAGGCTTGTGTACCATGAAGCTTTGGACTTGGCATTGCTTGATGTTGTCGAAAGCAACAACACGGATGAAGCTACCAGGATAGCTAGAGCGGCAAGCTTGAACTTCAGTCAAAACTTCTTGAGGACTTCTGGCGTTGAACAAGGGCAACTTCCAAAGAGTCCAGTAGTGGATTGCAGGATCGGAATCTTCGTTAAATTCGATCGCAGGATAAAAACCTTGCTTAAGGGTGTACTCGATTTGACGAGTGATTTGAGCATCGCTCAAAGGGGGAAGGTAAGAAAGAGTTTCGTAATGACGCTCTTTTGGTAAAGTTTGCATTATTTTCTCGCAGTTAAAATGGTGTTTCTATGGATTTAATTAGAAGCGCGATCGCTTTCAGACTCCAGATCGACAATAGCTTCAGGTTCTAGATTTTCGCATTCCGCGTATCCTTCCGAAGCCTGAGCGCTCATGAGGCGATCAAGATGCTGACAACGAAGCTGCATATTTGATTGTTGGAGCCCTGTGCGAGTCATCTCTGGCAAGAAATCTAAAACCTCATTGGCCAGATGTTCTCTCACAGTCATAACCCGAAAAGCTAAATCTTGGTGAACTTCTAACAGTTCTTTGATATAAAGCTCGCCATTTTGGATTTTCTCGCGCGTCGAGAACTGATTAAACCAGAGAGCTTTTAACCGATCTGTTTCTTGCAGTTGTTCCGAGACAGTCTTCACAGCTTCGTATGTCAAAAAATTAATGAGCATACTAGATATAGACTTTGTACTGCGCTTGATATCCATAGGCTAACTTAACCAAGAGTGATCACGATAAGATTTGGCGATCGCCAAATCTTATCGTAGTAGAGCTAATTGATTAGACGGTATCCATTGCTTCAAATTCAAACTTGATTTCTTTCCAGAGTTCAAGTGCAGCATTCAATTCAGGAGACCAACGACCAGCTTCACGCAAGATGTCTCCACCTTCACGCATCATGTCGCGACCTTCGTTACGAGCTTGTACGCAAGCTTCAAGCGCAACGCGGTTAGCGGTTGCACCAGGAGCAGCACCCCATGGGTGACCCAAAGTACCGCCACCGAACTGTAGGCAAGAGTCATCGCCGAAGATTTCGACGAGCGCAGGCATGTGCCAAACGTGGATACCACCCGAAGCAACGGGCATAACACCAGGCATAGAAGCCCAATCTTGAGTGAAGTAGATACCGCGAGAGCGATCGAGTTCGATGTGGTCTTCACGCATTAGGTCAACAAAGCCCATGGTGATGCCCTTTTCGCCTTCAAGCTTACCGACAACGGTTCCAGAGTGGAGGTGATCACCACCAGACATACGCAGACACTTAGCCAAAACGCGGAAATGAATACCGTGAGTTTTTTGACGGTCGATAACTGCGTGCATGGCTCGGTGAATGTGCAAGAGCAAGCCATTGTCGCGGCAATACTTAGCAAGAGTGGTATTGGCTGTGAAACCACCAGTCAAGAAGTCATGCATGATGATCGGCGTTTTGATTTCCTTCGCGAAAGCTGCACGTTCCATCATTTGCTCACAAGTTGGAGCGGTGACGTTCAAGTAGTGACCCTTGATTTCGCCAGATTCAGCTTGAGCTTTTTCGATTGCTTCTTGAACGAACAAGAAACGATCGCGCCAACGCATGAATGGCTGAGAGTTAATGTTTTCGTCGTCTTTGGTGAAGTCCAAACCGCCGCGCAAACATTCGTATACGGCACGACCATAGTTCTTCGCAGACAAGCCCAATTTAGGCTTGATCGTACAACCCAATAGAGGACGACCATACTTGTTTAGTTTGTCGCGCTCAACTTGGATACCGTGAGGGGGGCCTTGGAATGTCTTGAGGTAAGCGATCGGCACACGGATGTCTTCTAGACGAAGTGCGCGAAGAGCTTTAAAACCAAATACGTTACCAACCAATGAGGTTAGCAAGTTGGTTACAGAACCTTCCTCGAACAAGTCAAGAGGATAGGCGATGTAAGCGATGTATTGGTTGTCTTCGTTGGCAACTGGCTCGACATCGTAGCAACGACCTTTGTAGCGATCGAGGTCGGTCAACAAGTCTGTCCATACAGTTGTCCATGTACCTGTCGAAGACTCAGCAGCTACCGCAGCAGCAGCTTCTTCTGGGGGTACGCCTGGTTGAGGCACGAAACGGAAAGCGGCGAGAAGGTCGGTGTCTCTAGGAGTATAATCGGGAGTATAGTACTTTAGTTTATAGTCCTGTACACCTGCGTCGTAGCCAGCCTTGGCTTTAGACTGTGTTTTCGAGTAAGACATTAATATCTCCTTACTATAGTTATATGAGAATCGATAAAACGCACAGGGCGATGCAAAAAAACTTGGGAGTCAGATTCAATAGTCAAATCGGAAATTAAAGAAAGATTAAAAATCTATAAATCTATTAAAAATCTAATTAGTCCTTCGATATCTCACTCTTCGGTGAAAATTTTCTGCTTTACACTTTATATAAGTTAATCCTATCAGGAACTCTTGGTATGAATCCCTTCAGCGATGTCTCTAATTTAAACATAAAGTGCGTATATAGATTTACTTTTTTTTTAAAAATTTTCAAATCTAACTATTTTTGCCTGTAAATTCATATAAAAAATTTATATGACTCTAATAAGCTATATGTATCTTATGGTAGTTGTTTACTAAGAATTTTTCTAGATTATGATTCTCAGATCAACTGGAGACAAGGCTGCTTTGATGAATTTAGCTGAAAATTAAAGTTAAAAAAGTCGATAATTTTTTGTTTAATTCTTATCCTTTTCAGGCCTCTCTTGATACAAACGCTAATATCAACGGATGGCAATTGTATCAGTACTAAAGCAATATTAGAATTTCTAATAGATTGCATACAAATATAAAATCAATCAATTTCGATTTAGTTTTGTTACTAACTTGATTGTCGATTTACATAGAGTATAAATACTTATGGCGATTCAGATATTTACTGAATACAACATAAATATGCTGTGTAAACTCATAAGTTGTAAGATGACTTGATAACTTATATCCACATATACTATGTTCCCAAAAGTCAAACTTATACCGTGAAATCGCATAGAGTCTTACAAGTCAAGGGGGTAAAAGGAAGAAAACTAGAACTAAAATATTTCTGAGATTTTAAGATCTCTAAGGCTTGAATAAAAATTTTGGTCATAGCTGAGCTAATAAGTGAACTTTTGGGTTACTCAGCAAGTTCGCTTGCCATAACTAAGTCTTCAACATTCTGTAGCATCGTCTGACAAATACGATCTAATGGGAGATCATTAGCATCATGTCCAAATGGATCTTCAATTTGAATGCCGATTTCTTCAATCCCTAACAAGGTGAAACTAATCAGCGACACAATTGGAGGAGTTATCCACTCTAGTTGAGAAACCATTTGAAATGGCAACGATAAGCAATAAATCATTAGTAATTGCTTTAGATGAATTGAATAGGCGAGCGGGATTGGTGTTCTGAGAATACGTTCACAGATGCCAGCAACATCAATAGTTTGGTGCAATAACTGAGTCATGTCAACTAATTGATAGCGATCAAGTTTGCCTTGTTTAGACTGCTTTTGCAGATATCGACTAATCCAAAAAGCAATTTCGAGTGGGGGATGATTCATCGATTTGAGGCTGTCAAACTGCTCAGGTGAGAGATTTGCTTTTAGTTCTGCGTTGATGGGTTCCGATCGCAAATGTAATTTTAAGGCGATCGCAAAAGCTGGCAGTAGCTTAACTGCGGCGATTTTAGCTTGACGATCGCTAGGCTCTATCTCTTCAATTGCGACTAACATTTGGCGTGATAAATTCCGCACTGTATTTAACAACACTCCCCAAGCCTTACGACCTTCCCAAAAGCGTTCATAAGCAGTATTAGTACGGAATACGAGTAATAGACCTAGCACGATATTAGGAATAATACTGCCAAGAATCGGTAGAGAAACTTTAACTTGATACAGATAAAGAATATAGACAAAAACAGCAAACAATCCACATAATAGCGATCGCGGCATAACCTCTGGAACTACTGAACCTCGCCAACGAAGCGCAATGCGAAACCATCCATCTTTCTTTTTTATTATCATTAAAGTCTGCTAACTGAGGATATCTATCGTGAGCCGTCAGGCATAATCGCAGTTATATCTGACATTAGAAGTAAACCTTATACGGCCTATTAATGATTTGAGTAATACAGATAATTTTTTGAAAGTGCAGCTTCGCTGCACTTTCAAAAAATTATCTGGGTTCTATGGCAGCGCCAAGCGCTGTATCAAATTTCAAATTAACAACTCTTCTCCTAATCTTTGATGTTGATAGCGATCGCCAATAATGAGCGCAAATTCAGATGCATTTGTACCACGCGACTTGCTCAGCCTTACCACCGCCAAAATCTTTTGATAATTAGGTTGCATAATGCACCATATCTGATAGGATGTAATGCGTAACAAATTTGGAGAGATGGCTGAGTGGACGAAAGCGGCAGATTGCTAATCTGTTGTACGGCAGGTAACTCCGTACCGAGGGTTCAAATCCCTCTCTCTCCGTTCACAAATCTGTCATAGAGCGCAATATGGTTAATAAATCCTCAACCGATGTAATAGGCGAAGCGCCAGAAATCGATCCCAGTAAGTTCAACGCGACAGAGGTTGCCGCGATCGCGGATCGTCTAGAGCATGATAACTACGCTAATGCTTTTGAGAGTTTGAGTGACTGGCATATCTTGCGATCGCTAGCTTTTAAAGGTTCAGAGCTAGCCGAACCATATCGGCATTTGTTAGACGTAGAAGCATTTGACGAATGTTAGAAAACAATAAAAAAAGCGGCTCTAGGAGCCGCTTTTTTTATTGTTGAGGATTGGGACTAGGCTTTGCTGGTAAACCATTAGTAAACTTTTCGGTAGCGTTTTTACTTTCGTAAATGCAATCAACGATGGGAGCTTTGTCGAGATCACCTGTAAAGCCAAAGGTATTCATTCTGTCTTTACATTGACGAATATCCGATTCTTTAATCACATTTTTTTGTAATAACACATTCCAGTTATTTGGTAGCACAACGCAACCAGGCTCAGGTTCGGCTTGGCTGATAAATACATTAAAAGGGTTGAGGGTGACATAAACACGGCTACTCATTACCATTGCTGATGCACCATAGTTATTGCAAAAATCGCGGCTTGGGGCAAGATTATCTAAACGAATCGCATCAACGGTGCGCGGCGTGGGGTTGAGCGTGGAGAGGGCGATACCAACACCAATACCAACTGCGAAAATCGCACCTGCGATCGCCAGTTTAGTGGTCGTGGCTTTATCTCTTGGTTCGGTGGATGGAGTATTTAGGGTTTCAGAAGATCTACTACGTCGAGCCATACATGTGAGTTAGTGTGATTTCTTAGATTAACCGAAAGTGCTGAGATTTTGGGGGATTTGCAGAGCAAACCATTCAAAAGTTAGAGAATTGCCACACCTGCGCGATCAAGAATTTCGGGAATTAGGTGTTCAGCTTTGATCGCCATAATATGCACGCCTTGGCAAATTTGCCGCGCCGTTTGAACTTGTTCTGCCGCGATCGCGATGCCTTCTTGTAATGGGGATTTAGCTTTGGCTAGGCGATCAATGATGTATTCAGGAATTTGGACTCCTGGTACAAATTTATTCAGAAATTGTGCATTTTTAGCGGATTTAATCAAAAATATTCCTGCTAAAATAGGTTTGTCCGATTGATTGGCGATTTGGTTGACAAATTTATCGAGGCGATCAAAATCGGTAATTAATTGACTTTGAAAAAATTGCGCCCCTGCATTAATCTTGCGCTCAAACCGTTTTTGCAAACCCGACCAGCTTGGCGATTGCGGATCGACGGCGGCTCCTACCAAGAAATCTGTACCTTGATGGGGTAACGCTTTCCCATTGGCATCCAGCCCTTGATTAAGTTTTTGAATTAGTTGCAGTAAGCGCACTGACTCATAATCAAAAACCGATCGCGCATCAGGAGAGTCGCCAACTTTAACAGGATCGCCCGTAAGCGCCAAAATATTTGTAATCCCCAAGGCGGCTGCGCCAAATAAGTCGCCTTGCAGTGCAATCCGATTGCGATCGCGACAGGCGATTTGGCAAATAGTTTCGATCCCGATTTGCTGCTGAATTAAAACTGAGGCAGCGACAGGACTCATGCCCATCACCGCCCGACTGGAATCGGTGATGTTAACTGCATGGACTCGCCCTTTAAGCGATCGCGTTTGTTCGAGCATATGGCTAGGGTTAGCGCCTTTTGGTGGCGACACCTCAGCCGTGATCAAAAATTCCTTGTCGGCGATCGCCTTGCGAAATTTGGTAAAGGGTTGCTCAAATAGTGACTGGGGCGACTCGATCATGCGAAACAAGACTGTTGAAGGGATTTTAAGGTTGACTTCATTTTAAACTAAAGCTCTCTTTAGCGATCGCCTAAAGCCTAGTAAATTCTGTGATCGTCAAGTATGTTAAACCCAAAAAGCGGATGCGGCGCTTCGCGCCGCATCCGCTTTTTGGGTTTTGGTTTGTCTTAGATACAAGTGGCGACAGCTATAAGTTCGGCGATCGCCCAAAGTTTTTGAACTTTTGGAAAACTTTGAGTAGGCATAATTGTGATAAATTAGAGCATTACAAACACTTTAGAGATATTTTCGAGAGATATTTTTGGCAACGAGCAAAAACTCTTCGCTCCTCGAAATGTTGCCCTAGACATCCCCAACAAGTTTATTAATATGGCAGACATTACAACCAAACAAATTCAAGAGCTACGTGCGAGAACTGGCGCAGGTATCAAAGACTGTAAAGCGGCTCTCGTTGAATCTAGTGGCGATTTTACCAAAGCAACCGAATACCTAAGACAAAAAGGGCTAGCCTCTGCTGTCAAGAAAGCCAGCCGCGCTGCGACCGAAGGTATCGTCCATAGTTATATTCACTTTGGCAGCCGTATTGGTGTGCTAGTCGAAGTTAACTGCGAAACCGACTTCGTGGCTCGTCGCGAAGAACTCAAGGAACTAGCTGATAGCGTAGCCAAGCAAATTGCTGCTTGCCCTAACGTCGAATATGTCAGCGTTGCCGATATTCCTGCCGCTTTTGTGGAAAGCGAAAGGCAAGTCGAAGCTGGTAAAGATGACCTCGCTAGCAAACCTGCCGCGATGCGCGACAAAATTGTGCTTGGTCGGATCGAGAAGCGCATGAAAGAATTGTGCTTGCTCGATCAACCATTCATCAAAGATCAAAGCATTACTGTTGACGAGTTGGTAAAAATGACTGGCACTAAACTTAGCGAAAACGTCAAAGTTCGCCGCTTTATGCGCTTTGTCGTTGGTGAAGAAATTGCTTCTGAAACTCCCGAAGTTCCCGCAGAATAAGACTTTACTCTTATCTTCCAGCCCCTTTTCCATTAATGGGAGAGCGGCTAGATGTGAGGGTAAAAGATTAGACAGTGCGGCGCTTTGCGCCGCACCGTCTAATCTTTTAAGTGGGAAGGGGGTAATTAATATGCAAAATAAAAAATATTGTGAGCTATGACGATGCTAGTGCGTATTGATAAGGATATTCAAAATACTCAACAAGCGATCGCTGATGTGATCAGCCGCATTGATGTTATTCATGTTGATTACTCACAGGCGATCGCCAAAGCAACACAGCAACAAATTTTGCTAGCTGTATTCAAATTTTGCACTCAAAAATATCCTGATGCATTTCTAGCGCTATCCCTATCAGCGCGTCAGGATTTGCAAGAAGCATTACGACAAACGATCGCTTCGCTCTGTGAACAGATGCAAAAAACCTTAGAAGAATGCGATCGCGATAGTCGTACTAATCAAGAAAATCTCGATACTCTGCTCAGTAAGCTCCTCAATGAAAGCATGGAGACATTGAACCAGCTTTTAGTCGAGCATCAAGTTTTAAGTGCTGAAGACAAAGCGCGAGATGATAAAACGACGCAGATGAGTATTCGTCTCGCCGAAATTGAGTTTACTGATCGCCAAGTTATGTCTCATCGCGGTGAGTTGCGCGTTTTGTCGGCGCGGCTAGCCCATCTGCACCATGAGCTAGAAAAAAAATATCAACAAAAAACGATCACTGAAGCAGAGTTAGCATGGCGATCGGCATGGGTGGGGGCGTAATCAACAAATGGTCAAAAATCGTGTGGTTTACCGTGAGTTCGGCGCACCTGAAGACGATGACTCAGAACAAAATGCGATCGATCTACTGCCACAGCAGCAAAATCCTCGCATTCAAGTAACGCGCCGAGGTAAGGGTGGTAAGACTGTAACTGAGGTGACAGGATTTCAGACGACTACCGATAATTTGGCGAAGCTAACTAAGCAGTTAAAAAATCAATGTGGTACGGGCGGCACGGCAAAAGAGCAGGCGATCGAGATTCAAGGCGATTGCAGTCAGAAAATTTTGCAGATTTTGTTAGGCTTAGGCTACAAAGCAAAAATAAGTGGCAAGTAAGGCGATTTCTGATCAAGACACCACCAAAGTGCTATGGTAATCCCATAGCCAAATCAGCTATTCGGCGCAATGGGGTGATTAAAAAGCAAGATTGCGCGTGTCAGTTTCTTTAACTGATTTGGGACTCAGAAGCGAGGTCATAAAAATGAAACTTGTAATTCAAGGCAAGAATATGGAAGTCACGGAAGCCATCCGCGAATATGTCGAGCAAAAGATCGACAAAGCGGTGAGCCATTTCCAAGCATTAACCACTGAGGTAGATGTCCATCTATCAGTAGCTCGTAATCATCGCATTGCCTCTAGCCAATCGGCTGAAGTCACAGTGTACGCGAATGGGACTATAATCCGCGCTGAGGAAAAGAGCGAGAGTTTGTATGCAAGCATTGACCTAGTTGCGGACAAGATTTCGCGCAAGTTGCGGAAATTTAAGGAACGCAAGAGCGATCGCACTGCTCCAAAGACCAGTGTGGCTGTTGTTGAGCAACCTGCTCTACCTTTGCCAGACGACAATCGTGTGGTTGAGTTACCAACTCAAGTTGTACGAAACAAATATTTCGCGATGCCTGCGCTGTCTGTTGATGAAGCTCTGGAAAGATTGGAGTTGATTGATCATGATTTTTATGTTTTTCGTAACGCTGACACAGGGGAAATCAATGTTGTCTACGAACGAAATCATGGTGGTTATGGCGTAATTCAGCCCCATGATGTTGCTGTCAAGAAACATTAAATCCAAGTTGTAGGGGATAGCGCTTTGCGCTTGTCAAAAAAAGAAAGGGAGCAAAGCACCCTTTCTTTTTTTGGTTGAAATTTGCTACGCTAGAACGGTAAATAAAATCTCACACGATTTATTTTTAGTTCATTTTTTTAGTTCAGGGTAGATATGACTGTTAAGTACGGTGAACAAGCGATCGCAGAGGCAACTCTTACCACTTTTCCTAATCCTAGAGTTGGTAGAGACTATAGTATTCAGATCACACTTCCTGAATACACCAGCAAATGTCCATTTTCAGGCTATCCCGACTTTGCCACAATTTATATTACCTATACCCCAAACAAATTGTTGGTAGAGCTAAAGGCAATTAAGCTCTATATCAATAGCTATCGCGATCGCTCTATCTCCCACGAAGAATCGGTCAATCAGATTATGGATGACTTTGTAAAAGCAGGCGATCCCCTCAGAATTAACGTCAAGGGCGATTTTACTCCTCGCGGTAATGTCCATACGGTCGTGGAAGTAAATTACATTAAACCTGAAGAAACAATCTAGTTATAGATTCGTCACGCTGATACGAGTAGAGTTGATTTATGAAAATTCGTAAAAAATACCAAGCATCGGCTAATGCTGAAATTAATCTGACCGCTTTGCTGGATGTCGTATTTTCAATTCTGGCGTTTTTTATCTTGATATCAGCCGCCCTAACTCTGCCAAGTCGGATTGGTATTGATTTGCCAATTAGCGATCGCAACAATCAGGGTAACTTAAATTCAGAAAATCTTCAGCCAGAAGATGTCTTCGTAATCACCCTTGATCCTTCAGGACAAATGTTGAGGGACGGAAAATTAATGCCGACTCAACAGTTAGCGCAGGATATCAGTAGATTCTTAGCAACCTCAGCAAAAGGTATGATTGTGCTTAGTGCTGATGACTCAAATGTCTCTTATCAAATCGTGATTAGCCGTCTGTCAGAATTAAGGGCGATCGCAGGTAATCGGGTAGCGATCGCCACGTCTCGCTCTTAATTAGAATGCTTAACTAGTAACTTTTACTTACCCAAAACAATGTTGCCAACTGAACCGAAGAGCGGCTTAACTGTAAGTCAAGCTCATAAACCTATGCTGAACTCTGCACGTAATCCTATGCTCGAATTTGCTGGCAAAACAGGTAGCCTGATCTTGAAGTATCCATTTTGGGTATTTGTAGTTAGTTCTCTCGGAATTCATACTGCTTTTGCGCTCATCACCCCAAATCCACTCAAGAAGACCGAAACTCCTCCTGAAATTTTGGTTTCGACTCTTCCTGTTGTTAAGTTGCCGCCCCAGTCATTATCTACCAAACCGAAATCACTCTTTGATAACTTATTCGTTAAATCTCCTGCCAACAAAATTGGCTCACCCCTCAATACAGCCCCAAATAAATTCCCTAGTGTTTTATCCACTACACCGCAAAGCACCTTCGATTTAAGCAGCTTTGACAATTTAGAAGATTTACCACCACTTGCAAGTGACTTTTCGTTCTCAGTCCCTCCATTGTCAAATAGTACTAGACAGTTCGAGCCGCCAGAGTTTGTGAAACCGCAAACTCCACCACCCTCTCGCTTTACACCCTCTGGAAAAATTGACAACACGACTCCCATAAAAACAGCAACTAATAGCAGTAATGCTGACAGTAACATCAAGCCTGAGTTGCAGAATAACAGATTACAGCAGGACATGACTTCATCGTCTGCTGCAACCAAAAATACTAGTCCTGATAAAGCCTCTGATAAGATTTCCAAAAACTTACAGGGTACTGTTTCAGCGAATGTTGCTAATATTGATAGCAACAAAGAAAACCTTGTCAATCTTGCATCGGGTTATCCAAATGATGAACAATTTATGGATTTACTCTCAAAAAAATCCGTCGTGAATACATTGATTGTTCCCGTCGATAAATTAATATCAGCTAATGGACCCCAAAGAGAAAAAGGTGTGGTATGGATACCGCCTAAAGTTGCCAATGTTTCTGGAAAAAGTGGCTCGGTCACATTTATGTGGCTTGTCGATCCCAACGGTGAAGTTAAAACTCTATATTGGACTTCAAGTAAGTTTAAAGAGTTAGATGATATCGCTAAAGAGACGGTTAAGGACTACAAGTTTAAACCAATTGAAGATCCTGCAAGCGGCAAATATCGCCTAGTAACCGTTAAATATAATTTTCCATAAAAAGAGAACGCAGCGCGATGCGCTGCATTCTCTTCTTGCAGTTATAAAAAGAAAAGGCGGTGCTTTGCACCGCCTTTTCTCTTTATGGATAGATAATGGGAAGATCTTGAATATATTTGCCATCACAGGCGTACTTAGCACGATATTCTTGCAAAACCATGCGATCGCCCTCTAATTTATAAATAGCCGATGCGCCGCAATCACCTAAGCCTCGAAACTTGGTGAAGTTGGTCATAGTTTGCGATCGCAGATTAAATCTCGGCATACCAGCGATCGCCCTGTCAGTGATCCGAGTTGGCTTTGCGCCATCTTTACCTTCTTGAAAGCTATCAAATTCAAGAGGAATAACACGCGGCTTTGGAGATTCGTCAATCCAGAGAACATATTCAAACGCACCTTGATAAGCGGCGAGAAAACATTGAATTTGTACCAAATACTTTTTGTCAGTAATTTGGAAAGCTCTAGAACCCATTCCTTTTTGTCCATCTTCAGCACGGAAGTTGTCTTTACAAATCCCTAAACTTTCACGATTTTGTAATACATATTGCAGAGGCTCGGATGATGAATTTGATGAATTAGCAATATTAGTCCGCCCAAGATATCGAAGTAACTGCTCTTCAGTTAACATGCCATTTGGGAAAGTGACACGCAAGACAGGCTCAGGATTTTGGGTGGTCGGTGCTTCGAGCGTATATAAGTAGCCATCATTTTTAAACTCAATTACATCAGTTCTTTGAGGATTATAGTTTATTGCTTCTATCTCCAAACCACCGCTACCATCTTTGTTGCGACTGATGTAATAGCGCGGGCGATCGGGTTCTTTGGTATCAGCACAGATATAAATTCGATAATTAGAAGTTTCACCATAGGCATAAATAACTTTGGAAGTGCCACAGGTCTGACTATCTGTAAGATCCTTAATATTCCCGATGGAGATTCCTTTTGTCGGAGCATTTGCAGTTTTATCGATTGACTTGTTAGGGGCTTTCACATCAGGAGACGGAGATATAGTTTTAGAAGTTGTTGTCGTTGTCGTCGTTGTTGTGGTCGATGAACTATTGGGTGACGATAACGATTTCGGCGCTTCTTGATTGGTGCATCCAAGCAATATAAAGCTTGCCATCGCAGCCATTAAGCCAAGTCGAATTTGTAACATGAGTTCTGCTCCTTATCCCTGTTCCTCAGTATCTATCGTGTACACACAAATCCTACCTATCTACGTTTTATGATTTAGATCCCCCTCAATCCCCCTTAAAAAGGGGGAAGAATATCTTCTCCCCCCTTTTTAAGGGGGGCTGGGGGGATCTTTAGAATCTAACAACATCGCTGATAACTTGTGTGTACAAGGTAGCCCTTAGTATAAGCGGTTTTCAGATCGTTACAATCTCGCGTGAAAGCCAAAAATCACTCAAGCTTTTGATAGTCACCACCTGAACCGTAATGCCATGCGTCGAGCTGACGCTGCCATTGATATTGCTGTTCGGGTAAGAGATTGCCGATCGCTGGCTCAACTTGTTGGCTAATTTGATTAAAAAAGCTATATGCACCCAAGCCAAAATAGTGTTTCATCCAATCGAGCAAAGTCGGAA
>JBBRQX010000018.1:0-13687 GCA_038225745.1 Pseudanabaenales cyanobacterium
AAGCTTCTGAGATTCAGCATATATTTCTAACTCTTCTCCACTAAGTCTCGCAACTCTAGGACGGCTAGGCGGCTGAAACTTAGCTATATAATCCTGAACTTGCATTTCCTGATCTCGTGCTAATTCATTTGTTGGATATAAACCAATTACATTAATTCCGTCACCTTGCATTACAGGTAAATAAGCCGCCAAACTCTTTCCATCGCCAGTCATCGCCGTATTAAACACCACATCAATATCTGGATCTTGCAAAGCCTTAAAAGTTTCCACCTGATGCCAAGCCAATCGCCAACCGTTAGGAATCTCGATCCCTTTTGGGGTTTCCACAGTCTCAGAATAGACAGACTTGAGAAATATTTGCTTATTTGTCATAACTCCACATCCTCATAAATTTTAGAAAGTGCGATCGCCACAGACTCAACCACCATTATTTTTCTCCAACAAATCTAAATAGTTAGTAATCTGTACCTGATACATTGAGTAATCCCTCAAAGTTTTCTGGATTGCGCCATGGACTACGGTTGAATCAATCTCATCGTAAAGATGCACAATCACATTTCGTAAGCCAATAGACTGTGAAAGCCGACTAGCTAAATCATGATCAATTACACCCGTCTGAGCGATCGCAATTGGTGTATCTCGGTTTTGTTTAGGTTGTTGTCTTCCTAACCCCTTCAAAATATGGCGATTGGTATCATTTCCAGTCTCTGCAATGAGTTGTAGAAATCTTTCGACTAATGATTGGGTATTCAGAGATTCTAGATAATTCGTTAGAGAAATATTAGAAAACTCTTCCAATCGATCAAGATAGCGATTCATAAACTCTAACTTTGCCGTAATAACTTCAGGCTCAATCTTAGGCATAACCTCGCCTCCTTAAAGATGTTTCCACCTTTTCTCGCAAACTTCTTTGCAAAGCTTTGAGTTTTAACTCACTCATTAATGATTGTTTCGCAAATTGCTCAAATGTTCCTAAATTGCGTTCATATAGCAAAAGACCATCACGAGCCACATAATGTGCGATCATCGCTGAGCATCGTTTCACATCCACCACATCCATATACTCACCACCGATCGCAAAACAATCCTCGATCGCATTATGTACCTCCAAAAAACCATAGTCCTTATCAGCGATCGCCACTTTCCTAGCATCCTCATCACAGAGATAGGCAAAGTCCCAATCACTGCGATCATAAGCATCACCTCTAGCTCTAGAGCCAAATAGAACTAATAATTTGAGATAGGGAATGCGATCGCCAATCGTCAGCGCCCGTTGTTGTAAATCTGTTAGAGATAGTTCAGTTTTCATAACTCCACATCCTCATAAATTTCTGAAAGCGCGATCGCAAAATCAATCGATCGCAAATCCAAACTCTCACCCGCACCCAAACATTGCTTGACCATTTACAAACTCATGCTTAACTAAGCTCTCATGCTCATAGATGAGAAATTCGGCATAAGTGAGTTCGGACTGTTTGGTAAACATAGACATTCTCTGTGAATATATCAACTTATTACAAACATAACATACTTTTTATTTTTATAATTACCTTGTTTATTTTTATTTTGTCCGTAATTTTAACTAACATTATAATTACATATAAAAAGCCAATTATCAAGCTTTTGACAATAAAAGTATACGGACAAATAAACACAGTGAATATGTATATAGCGATCGCATATTATTAAGCTAGACCAAATTACACTCGGAGATTGGCAGTTATGAGACTTTTAGAAGTTTTAGCCGATAATCTTAGCGAACTTTCTAACACTGAAGAGCAGCGTCTCATCGTTAGTGGTGTGACATGGGAGCAGTACAGCACCCTCGTGAATATCTACACCGATGAATATCCTTCTCTCCACATGACCTACTCAAATGGTGTTTTGGACGTTATGACTACATCGAGAGAACATGAACGCCTGAAAACTATTATTGGGCGTTTGCTAGAGATGTATTTTGTGGAGAAGCGGATTAATCTTAATGGCTATGGTCAGGCTACCATTAGGCAAGAGCTTGTCCAGAAGGGGCTAGAACCAGATGAATGTTATTGCTTTGGTGAACTAAAAGAGGTTCCTGATATTGCAATTGAGATATTTGTCACCAGTGGCGGTATTGACAAATTAGAAGTCTATCTCGGTTTACAAATTCCTGAAGTTTGGTTTTGGTATGCAAAGCAGCAGCAATGGAAGCTCTATCGACTTAGAGATGAATCTACTAATCAACCAAGGTATGAAATCATATCTCGCAGCGAATTTTTGCCTGAACTAGATTTAGATTTGCTCAGTCAATTTATCAGTGCAACCAATCAGACAGAAGCTGTCATCGCTTATCGTGACGCTCTGCGACCAAACCCAGATTTTTTATAAAAGCCACGCTTCGCGTGGCTTTTATAAAAAATCTGGTAATAGTACTTAAAATCAAAAAATCAGTGTCCCGAAAAGGCGAATCAATTACTTTATCTATATCCGATCGCGATAAATCTAGTCTAGAAGCGATCGCATTG
The DNA here is from genome assembly GCA_038225745.1 of Pseudanabaenales cyanobacterium. Classification (GTDB taxonomy): domain Bacteria; phylum Cyanobacteriota; class Cyanobacteriia; order Pseudanabaenales; family Pseudanabaenaceae; genus Pseudanabaena. The sequence continues at coordinate 2,505 of JBBRQX010000018.1, forward strand.
GAGCTTGGCATGATGTGGGGCGATCGCCCTAACATCTCGAAACTGGTTGAGGCGATTGCGCGTCAGCAAGTCCAAATCTCAAAAAATGCTGAATGGTCAAACGATCGCATAACATCTCTTGATCGCTCCTTTAGGCTACTCACTGATATGGGCGAACTTGATCGCGCCAAAATTATTGCTAATTTATTACTCGAACGCAGCGAAATCACCGCACCACTGCGACGCGATATTGAAAAATTTCTGGATAGCAGTCCTGAAAGTTGGCGTAAAAATATTGATCGCTATATCCAGCAAAAGCAACCCTTTCGCCTACGATATCTCGATGCTGCTGATCGTCTTTATGAGCTTTCGATTTACTATGCCAAAGTCAATCTCCATGACAAGCGATTCTATCTCGATTGCTGGTGCGAAGAAACCATAGGTAACAACGATGTGATTGCGCTGCAACATAATCGATGCCTCAGGCTAGATCGCATTCCCAAAGAAGCCGCCATAAGCGCGATCGCAGGTAAATGGCGATCGCAACTCGATCAAATCCATGTCACCTTCAATCTATCTGGCAATCTTGCTTACGCATACCAACCACGAAAAGAGGACATCGATAATACATGGCTCGAAAACGAACCCATTCGCCAAATCATTCGTAAAATTAGTAGTACATTTTGGTTCTATCGCGAGATCATGCCCTACGCCGAAGACTGCGAAATTATCGCCCCTGATGACGTGCGCGAGAAATTTCAAGAAAAAGTGCGATCGCTCTATCTTAGATATTCTTTACATGAATAAATAGCTAGATCCAAAAAGTTGTGGCGCACACTGCGCTCGTGCCACAGCTTTTTGGTTTCTGCGCCATGCTTTGATCAAATTATGTATTTTTAATTTCAGAAGCCTAAATTGTCATAGTATATTTTGACTAATAAACTGAATTAAGTTCATCTCAATTCCCCTCAACGCGATCGTGAAGCCTTATGAAGATTTTACATGGTACTTGGATTCCTAATCATAGTAGTGACTTTATCCAAAGTGGTAATTTTTATATTTGGGTGGAGACAACTGATGGCAAGCCAACGACTACAGCTAAGCGCAAGTCAACTAAAAAAGCATCAGAGCCGGCCCCTGAGCAATTAGTACCCAAGCATCGATCTAGCTTAGCTGAAGCAGAATTAAAAGCTTTTCTATTCAACGATTTGGGGATTAAAGATGAACTTTTGCAGGAGCCAGATGCAAAATATGCTCGCAGTAATAATCAAGAACAAATTATTTTCTCTAAATATTTTCTGTTGCCGACTAGTAATGAACAGCCTTTACCATCTTTGGAACTAGCGCGATATTTAGAAATCGAACTTCCCGAAAGCTTCGATCTACAGCATTGGCAAATTGACTGCTATCAAGTCACGACCTCGATTAAAATTAGTACCTTTCATTATCAACGGGCGATTAATATTGTTAAGTTGCTGAATGATCTACATTTCATTGCCATCAATAATTTTGCCGAAGTACAACTGGGATCAGATCTATTGTTTTGGTATCATTACAGCCAAGCCTTTAAACAAATCATTCTCAAAGATCAATATATTCCTGCTTTTAAATATCGCGATTTGGCTATTCAAGCATCGAAAACTACAACCAAAACTAAGAAAGCGGTGATTACAAGTCATCGATTTGAGATTTATCCCGCATGGGAAATCGTTTCTGAGAAATACGAAACAGAATTAGCACAATATGTAGAATATATGCCCCTAGCCTGTGTCTCAGGCTTTAGTAAACCTTTAGAGTCTCAAGCTGGATTTTTTGATTCCGAAACTTTATTGCGTCATTTTTCAGAATCTGTCCTGCATAGTATTCTTACCCATACTCCAATTACCGCCCAGTTTTCGGGGAAAGTGTCCGATTCGTTGTTGCAGAAATGTCTGGATTTTAATGAGAAAGAACTCGCCAAGCATATTTCTAGCAGCATTAGGGCTTTAGAACAGTTTCAGAAATGGCAAGGATGGCGACAAAAAATTAATCGCATTCAATCTGATTCACTGTTTTATCTTTGCTTTCAGTTGCAAGCACCACAAAAAGAATCAGAATCTTGGCAACTGCAATTTCAGGTTTCACCGAAACAAGACCCGTCTCTCAAATTGCCTTTAGAAGTCTATTGGAGCATGACGGCGGCAAAGAAAAAAGCGACAGAAAAGCAGTTTGGTAAAAACTTTGAACAAGAGTTATTAGTAAATTTAGGCTATGCCGCCAGAATTTATAATCAAATTTGGCAAGGCTTAGAAACCGATTGCCCGATCGGTATGCAGCTAAATACTGATCAAGCTTTTGGATTTTTAAAGGAATCAGCTTGGATATTAGAAGATGCTGGCTATAAGGTGGTTGTGCCTGCTTGGTGGACACCAATCGGACGCAGACGCGCAAAAATGCGTTTGAAAGCATCAGGCAAAAGCGCCACCAGCAGCAAGACTCAATCCAAGAGCTACTTCGGATTTGATCAACTTGTGGAATACCAGTATGAATTAGCGATCGGCGATGAAACCATATCGGTAAAAGAATGGGAACAGTTGATTGCCACAAAATCGCCCTTAGTCAAGTTTCGCGGTGAGTGGATGGAACTCGATCCTGACAAAATGCAGGAGATGCTGACATTTTGGCAACAACGTGGGCAAGAGAAAACTGAAATGAGTCTGATGGACTTCATGAAGTTATCCGCATCCGATCCAGATTTGGATGTCGATCATGATAGTACCCTCGCGATGATGATGGCAAAGTTGCAAGACAAACAACAGTTTGAACTGATTGATAATCCACCGCAGCTAAATGGAACTTTGCGGGAATATCAGAGGCGCGGTGTAGCGTGGTTGCAATATCTGGAAAGTCTTGGCTTGAATGGTTGTCTCGCCGATGATATGGGTTTGGGTAAAACTGTACAGATTATTGCGCGACTGGTGAATGAGAAAGCGGCAATTAATGGCGATTTAGGAAGTTCTAAATCTACAAAAACCACTAAAAGCAAGAAAACTACAAATCCTGAAAATTCTATCTTCAAGCCCACCTTGTTAATTGCACCCACTTCAGTTGTCGGGAACTGGCAAAAGGAAATCGAAAAGTTTGCGCCGCATTTACGCGCGATTGTTCATCATGGTGGCGATCGCATTCAAGATGCTCATGCTTTTCAGGATATTTGCCAAACTCACGATCTGATTATTACTTCTTTCACGCTAATTCGCAAAGATGAAGCTCTATTTAGCGCATTGAACTGGCATCGCATTGTTCTTGATGAAGCACAAAACATCAAAAATCCGAAGGCAGCCCAGACTAAAGCCATTCTCAAACTAGAATCAAAGCATCGCCTCGCGCTCACAGGTACACCTGTAGAAAACCGTTTGTTGGATCTCTGGTCTATTTTTAACTTCCTAAATCCTAATTATTTAGGTAAAGAAGCCCAGTTTAAAAAATCCTTTGAAACACCAATTCAAAAGAACAATGACCCGATTCAGGCAGGGGTTTTGAAGAAATTAGTGGAACCATTTATTTTGCGGCGATTGAAAACCGATCAATCCATTATTAAAGACCTGCCCGATAAAATCGAACAAAAGCTCTATACCAATCTCACTAAAGAACAAGCTTCACTATACGAAGTTGTAGTTAGAGATGTGGAAGAGAAACTGCAAGAGGTTGAAGGAATTCAGCGTAAGGGATTGATTCTCTCGACTCTGTTAAAATTGAAGCAAATTTGTAATCATCCAAGACAATTTTTGCAAGATGGCAGTGACTTTACACCAGAGCGATCGCATAAGCTCAGCCGTCTATCCGAGATGGTTGAGGAAGCAATTTCTGGAGGCGAAAGTCTGTTAATCTTTACGCAATTTACCGAGATCGGTGATGCTATCGAAAAATATTTCCGACAAAAACAGCATTACAACACCTACTACATTCACGGCGGCACAAATCGCGACAAACGCGAACGGATGATTACCGAGTTCCAATCGCCAGAAACTGAGCCTTCCGTATTTATTCTCTCTCTCAAAGCTGGCGGCGTAGGAATTACCCTCACCAAAGCAAATCATGTCTTTCACTTCGATCGCTGGTGGAATCCTGCCGTTGAAGATCAAGCCACCGATCGCGCCTTTCGGATTGGACAAAAGAAAAATGTTTTTGTTCATAAATTTGTAACGATTGGCTCCCTAGAAGAGCGCATTGATCAAATGATCGAAGACAAAAAGAAACTCGCAGGTGCGATCATCGGAGCCGATGAGTCTTGGCTAAGCGAACTCGACAACGATACGTTTAAGCAGCTTATTAGATTGAATAAGAACGCGATTCTCGACTAGATAATTTTATGCCGCGCTAAGTGCGGCACAAAATTATAAATTATAGATTTTAAAAATAGGAGTAACTAAAATGGCAAAACATAGTCGGACATGGTGGGGGCAAAAATTTATCAGCGCCCTAGAATCCTTCACCGATTCGGGAAGACTACAACGTGGACGATCGTATTCAGGAGAAAATCGCATTCTCAGTTTTGAGATTAGCAATGGCGTTGTCAAAGCTACCATTCGCGGTAATGTTAATCCTTATTTTGGAGTCTATAAAGAGCCAAAATATAAAACTGAGATTGAGATGACCAGGATCGCTGCCAAAGATTGGACAAAAATTATTGAGAACATGTCCTCGAAGGCAAGCATTGTCTCACGGCTATTACTCAACGAAGTTCCTGAAAATATTGAAGATAGCTTTGTTGGTAAACACCTATTACCCCATAGTCGCAAGGATTGGCAAACAAAATGCTCTTGTCCTGATGATGCAAATCCTTGTAAACACTTAGCTGGCTTATGTTATCGACTAGCGGGTGAACTAGATCAAGATCCCTTTTTACTATTCGAGTTGCGCGGTCTATCTAAAGAAGCGTTGCAAACAGAATTAGCGAAATCCTCTCTCGGTAAAGCCTTAGCCTCAGAACTAGGCGATCGCCCCCACGAAATAGAAGCAGCAACTTCTTATTTCACCAAGCCTCAAACGATCGCCAAAGAAATTCCCACGCTCAAACAGTTTTGGCAAGGACAAAAGCGATTGCCCCAAGCCATTCCCTTTTCTACTCCTGTCACAGTGTCAGCGATCACGATCAAAAAGCAGGGTGATAATCCTCCTTTTTGGGATAAGAGTACTTCCTTTATTGAAACCATGGAAGAACTCTATATAAGGGTGAAAACTAAGAATTCAGAACTGATATAGCGCCTGTTCTCATTGAGGCAGGAAGCCCCGACCTGCCATAGGTGAGGTTGGGGTAGTTTACCTTTTAAGGTTTTTCTTCAAAATCAGGGGCATAAGCTTGGAGTAGGTTGCTAAGCTGCGACAGTACCGAGTCTTTATTTACAGATCCAAAGGCAGAGCGATCGGGGAAGAACTCAGGGCGATCAATATTGCGATCAATCGCTTCCTTAACCTGCTGCGCGATCAAATGTTGCAGATCGGCGAGCGCTCTTTCGCGTTGATAATTCGCGCCTTGCTCAGTGGTGGCATATAACGGTGGCAAACGGTTAAGCGCATAAGCGGCTATATCCCCCAAATCCAAAACTTTATTACTACTTGCCTCAATCTCTGCAACCCTTGCCACAGCTTCACTGAGTACCAATTCTTCCATGACATTGATAAATTGCTTGCGCGGTACAGCAACCACCTCTCCTGTGAGCAAAGCACCCATCAGGCGATCAAGAGCCATATACTCTTCAACTGATAACTCAAAAGCACTATCACAAATACGCCCCACTTCGGACTCCATCGCTGGAGTTAGGTAGCCATCTTGCAAGGCTTGTTCAACAATCGATTCAATGCTGGTTTTTTTTAGCTTTTCCACTGTTATCTCTTTAATAAAGCAACACTAAGGGACTTCTATAGGAATGATCGTGTACTCAGGTAGAGACATTTGAAAATGATCTTTTTGACTGAGTAGGATCACCAGTCTTGCCACAGACTGGGGCTTTACTGCCAAATCGCTCCAAGGTATCGCAATTTCTAGGCATTGTTCAAAACCTATTTTCGTATAGGTTGCGATCGTTTCCCACTGAAATCCTTCTATAGATTCTTGAAGCTGGACTGATTTATCGTCAAAATTGATCGCTAGGTGATGGCGAAACAAATAATTTAGTGGCGATACATCAGGCATACCGAGGAGTTTGACAGGGCTATTGGCATTAAGCCGACTAGGATAAAACCATAACAAATGTAGTTTACTTTGGGCAATGCTTTCTAGATTACTAAATTCTAGGCGCAAGTAGCAATGAAAATGATCGTACCCATACCATAGGCGTTTAACAGGTGCATTTTGGTGCATCGCCCCCCGCGCACCACCTATTTCAATTTTGCCAGCTCCTTGCCAGTCATCATTTTCAAATCTGCCATTGATGATCGGATGGATGATGCTAGTGGGGCGATCGCTAGTTGACACATTATGGGGTTCGAGGGGGTATAGCAAAGCGTGGGGTACTGGCTCATTGAGGGCGCGATAAATCACTTGCAAATGCTCGCGAAATAGGAGATCGAACATCGCATCATCGTTGGAGCTATGTCCTTCACCAAACCACCAAAACCAGTCTGACCCTTCGGCAGCCATTAGGCTTTCCCAAGCATCAGGGTTATTTTCGGGAGTTGCTTCAGGATGCATCGCCAAAACTTGTCTAGCTTCGGCAAGTAAATCCCAAGCGCGATTTTTGACAGGATCGCCGATCCATGTGGTGAAACTGGAATCAATCCATGAGCCGCTATGCAATTGGTGAGGTGGGATTTTTTCGATTGGTGGAAATTTTTCTAAATATTCTGAAGGCGTGACCAGTTTTAAGTTTTCATTTTTGGACAGATTTTCGTAAAGCGTCTGCAAAAATGGGTTGCCATCTTGGGGATAAAATTCCCAACAATTTTCACCATCAAGGGCGATTGTGACCAGCCAAGGTTGACCTTCAGGATGTTCGGCTAAATATTCATTTTGCTGCTTTTGAATTGTCATCAAGCGATCGCACAAATCATCACTAGCAGCTTTGGGTAAGAGTGCGCCATAGCTAAAGCCAATTAAGTCAGAGAGCAAGCGATCGCGAAAAATAATTGCTAAATCTCCATGAACAGTTTCAAGGCGATAGGGTTGATAGAGCAAATGTGGCGCGTTGATCGCGCCGCGTTCATCACGACGGAAATAATGTCCAAGACTCCAACCTAAGACTCCTTCATCAGAGCATAGCCACGAAAATCCTTGCTTAGAAACATGGGGCAGAATTGCGGGGCTAACTGATTGCTCCGATGGCCATAAACCTTTAGGATCGCAGCTAAAATGCTGACGGTATACTTCTTTTGCTTTTTCGAGATGCAGCGTGATATCTGGCTCATGGCGAAAGCGAGTATGAGGAAGCTCCATCTGCGGCACGGCGATCCTTGCTGCTTGCGTATCGGCTAAGAGCGGCATGATCGGATGCATATAGGGCGTAGTCGTGATTTCTAATTGCCCATTTTTTTGCATTTGCCGATGTTGTGGCAAAATTCGCGAAATAATTTCACGTTGCTTGCTATAAATTCTTTGGCGATCGGCTAAGGTAAAGTCTTTGCCGCGATTGTACCATTCCGCAATCTCAGGGTCGGCTTCACGGAATAGGGGATCAATCCAAGCAAGGTTATGCCATGCAAGTAAATCACTAAAATCTGGTGCTTGCCAATTATTGACACACCATTCGACCCCACAAGCTTGTTTTTGTGCTAATAAATCGGCATAGCGACGATATGGCTCAATCATCGTCTGGTGATTGGCATCAAAAAAATGCTCGGCAATAAAATGCTTTTGCGATCGCGTCAACGTATCCACAGGAGTCAAAGTCAGCGCTAAGTAAGGATCAAAAGCCTTTCCTTCCACATAATCTTGCAACTGGAGAATCAATGACGGCACGAGATTAATCGTTTGATGTAGTTTTGGATACCTTGACAACATCAACGCTAGATCCAGATAATCTTTTACGCCATGCAGCCTCACCCAAGGCAAATGATACTTACCAGCGATCGCACTTTTGTAGAGAGGTTGATGCTGGTGCCAGATAAATGCGACATGCAAAGGAAAGGACATAATATGATTGGCAATATAACTGGCAATACTTCTAAAAATTGTGACACACCTCACCCTAGTTCGATCCAAATACTTTGTATAAAACTATGCACGGTTAGCCTCAGCGTTTGTCTGATGGGTTGTGCGCCTGCTAATTCTGATGTGGCTAAGCCAACTACTACACCAGCGATCCCCTCGACATCTGCCCCACAAACTCTTGCACCCCAAATCAAACCAAAACCAGTCTCCGAACTGGCTCAATATTTGCCAATTACTGCCACAGCCACAATTGCAGGACGTGAAATTCAGCTAGAGGTCGTGAATACTCCTAGTCAGCAAGAAAAAGGACTCATGTTTCGTCCGCCGTTAGCTGACGATCGCGGCATGTTATTTCCCTTTACGCCTGCGCGTCCCGTTGCTTTTTGGATGAAAAATACGCCTTCGCCCCTTGATATTATTTTCTTGCTTGATGGCGAAGTGAAGGCGATCGCCCGCAATGCCACGACTTGTAAGAGCGATCCCTGTGCGACTTATCCTGAAGGTGGCGTTGTCGCCGATAGCGTCATTGAAGTGCGGGCTGGGCTAACCCAAGAAATTGGTTTGAAAGAAGGCGATCGCATTTCTGTCAAATTCTTGTTGCCAAAAAATCAATGACGATTATAATTCTATAGTCCAAAATATTCAAAACTACTTGGTAATTTCTCCCTGAAAGTGCTACAAGTAGCAGTGGTGAATCTTGAGTGAAAAAAGAGTTAAAAAAATGACAGCTAGCAGAGCAAGAAGCCCTGAACCACAGAGATCCCCTCAACCCACTCTCGATCGCAAAAATAAACGCCTGTCAGCAAGTCGCCAATCAGTCAGCAACCGAAATATTAGACGGTTACCACGTACTAACTCGTTTCCTTTGCCGCTATGGTTGCGAGTGTTGATGACCACTCAAAAACTTTCGATCGCTGCTACTATTTTGCTCACGGTTTCAGTATTTGCTATCTACGGCTGGACGGTATACGCGCAAGAGCAATGGAATCAACAATATAAAAAGCTCGAACAACTCAAGCGTCAAGAACGACAACTAACTAATGCCGCAGGTTCTTTTGATAACGAGATGCTGCAATCAATTCAAAAAAAACCTGGCGATCTAGTTCGCGAGAGTCCTGAAAAATCAATTTTTTTGCAAGCGGCTCCTTTACGCCCAAAGCGTGAAGTCCCATCTACTGTGTCTGAGCTTCCAAAAAATAAGCCTAACGAAAGCCTCGGATACTAAATAAAACGCAAAAAGCTATGGCGCACGCTGCGCGTGCGCCATAGCTTTTTGCGTTTTATTTTTTAGCTTAAAAAAGAAGTCTCACGATGCTTAATCAAAGTCTCTACAGGTCAAGCACTGCGAAGATGCTGCCAAGGCAGAATTTGATTAACATCCCAATCTTCATGCGCGTACCAAGCAAGAGTTGGTAACTGTCCGCGTAGTTCTTTAAAGGCGCGTTTATAGGAGCCATCGCTAGGTACATCACCATCACTGTAGCTGCAAGCCAGAATTAATAACTTAGTCAGACGGCGATCGCCACGAGAAATCATCGCTTGCACAATCGAATCTTTATAGCTTTCAGGACGAAAATCAATGCCTTTGGGTAATAATTTCTTGCGGAATAGCTGCATTTTCTTTTCCGCCGTCGTACTGACACCCTGCCATTGCCAAGGCGTATGGGACTTAGGCACGAATGTACTACAACCAAAAGTAATCTTTAATTTCGGAGTAAGTTTACGAAGAGAAATGAGCATTTCAATCGTTTGTTCGATATCGTCATCATTTTCCATCGGTACACCCGCCATACCGTAAAGCTTCAGCGCTTTTAAACCACCTGCCTGAGCATTGATCGCCGCTTGCCTTATTTCATCATTGTGCAGTTTCTTGTTAATGATTTGACGCAACCGTTCAGAACCACTTTCAATGGCGATCGTGACCGAGCGACTATCACGAGTCGAGAGAATTCGCGCTAACTTTTCGGTAAGCGTATTGGTGCGAACGGAAGCAAGACTTAATCGCACATCATCAAACTGTGGCTGAGCGAGATAATCCAGTAATGTATCAAATTCAGGATGCTGCGTAATCGATGCACCGAGTAGCCCTAAGCGCTTTGTGACTTCTAAGCCTTTAGCGATCGCAGGCATGAGACTAGTTTCTAAACTAGCAGTTCTAAAAGGAAGCGTTAAATAACTCGCCAAGCAGAAACGACACATTTCTGGACAGCTTCGCACCACTTCCACCATAAAGATGCTTTCCCATGCAGCTTTTTCGGTAACGACTGTGGAAGCAGATAGAATATTGCTCTTATAGGTTTGTTTATGGATTGTGGCAGGAATATCGGAATCAATGGGTTGTATTGATGCGATCGCCCCATCTTCAGACTCATAAGTTACGGCATAAAGCGCAGGAACATAAATTCCATCTAGTTTTGCTAAATGACGTAGTTTAACCTCACGGCTAGCATGACGCACTTCTTGATAAGCGTTTAAGAAGTTCCCAATTAATTCTTCGCCATCGCCGAGCAGGACAATATCAAACCATGCGGCAAATGGTTCGGGATTGGCAGTTAATACTGGCCCCCCACCGAATACTAAAGGATGCTCATCAGTGCGATCGCAAGTATTAATAGGAATCTCAAATTTTTTCAACGCGGCAAGAATATTAACGTAGTCTAGTTCCCATGAAAACGAAAAGCCTAATATCTCAATCTTGCGCGGTAAATCTTCATGAGCATCGGTAAACCATCGACTCACATTAATTTGCGATCGCGTGGCAAGGTTTGCCCAAACACCTTGATAGCCTAAGCTGGTAATCCCCACTGTGTAGGTATTAGGGAAAGCAAAAACAATATTAACCGCATCATGATCTGGTGTGGTGGGTTCAAAGAGTAAGTGTTCGGACTGGAAATATGCTTGATTCAAGGCTTCGGGAAAATATCGTGGTATGGCTATTATGACATTTGCCACTAATGATTTTGAAGCAATAATCCTGTGCTAAGTAGGCAAGCATAATTAAACCCAAAACCCAAAAAGCTGTAGCGCTTGCTGCGTAAGCGCTACAGCTTTTTGGGTTTTAAGGTTTCTTTTGTCT